>DPXH01000113.1 GCA_003527405.1 Candidatus Sediminicultor tertius
TTGTTACTGCCGGCCTTGATACGGTTGCAGTAAGGATGCCGGATGATAATATTGCCTTAAGCTTAATTAGAGAAGCCAAAACTCCCATAGTAGCTCCCAGTGCCAATCTTTTTGGAAGGACAAGCCCCACTACTGCTCAACATGTAGCTGATGATTTAGACGGTAAAATAGAGATGATTATTGATGGAGGAAAAACTAAAGTAGGGGTAGAATCTACTGTTCTCGATATAACCACTAAACCCGTCCAGGTACTGAGGGCAGGGGGGATATCAGTGGAAAAATTAAAAGAAGTAATTGGCCAGGTAAAAATATGTAAGGAGTTAGAAGAAGGTTTTCGTTCTCCAGGAATGCTAAACAGTCATTATTCTCCTCAAGCAAGACTAATTTTAGTGGAAGAGAGAGAAGAAGCTCAAGTAAGAGAAGTTTTTAGATTGGCTCTAGAGTATAAAGTACAAGGATTTAAAGTGGGGATAATGGCTAAAGAAGAAAATCAAAACAAATATAATGGATTTGAGGTTAAGGTTATAGGTAAGGGTACTGAATTAGAGATATGTGCGGCAAATCTCTTCGCTATTTTAAGGAGTTTTGATAAAGAAGGATTTGAGATTATTATTGCTGAAGGATTAGAAGAACATGATTTGGGTTTGGCAATAATGGAGCGATTAAGAAAAGCAGCTGCTTGTAAATAAGTCATATTTTTTATCTTTTGATTATCGTGGAGGAAAAGAGAGTTTTTAAAAATTCTCTATCTAATTTTTCAAAATAACTCTTTAACAAATAGCTTTAGTAAATTTTCTTACTGTAAATCTTTTTTTTATTATTATTTAGATAATAATGCCTACTCAATTCTTTACTACTCATATGATATTTTCTTTCTTTTATAGCGTATATTATTATCTCTGAATGATCTTAAGATGATAATATCATAAAATAATTATTTAAAATTATTATAAAAATAACTTGACAGAGGGAGGAATTTTTTATTATAATATAGTTGATTCAAAAAACAAAGTAAGTTTTAAAAAGATTAAGATAATAGATTATGAATATTAAAAAAGGTAGTAAATCATTACTTAAGAACTTAAACCGAAGTATTGTGATAAATATGATCAGAGAAAAGGGCCCAATTTCTCGAGTAGTTATTGCCAAAGCTACAGGTTTAGAACGAGCCAGTATTACTAATATTGTAAACTACCTCCTGAAAAAAAAATTAATTAAGGAAGTTGGTCAGGATAAATCCAGTGGCGGAAGAAGACCAACTTTTCTTGATATCAATTATAATCACAAAACCGTTTGTGGTGTAAAAATCGAAGCAGAAAGAATTATTTTTGGATTAACCAATCTTAGAGGGAAGATCATTTCAAGAAGTGAAGAGAAATTCCCCCGAGGCAGTAAAAGTCAAGAAATATTAGAATTAATTATAAAAAACATAGATAGAATAATTAAATCAACCAATTTATTAGGCATTGGCATTGGTGTTTCCGGTTTTGTAAATTTAGAAAAGGGTATATCCATTTATTCTCCTATTCTTAATTGGAAAAATGTCGATTTAGCCAAACCATTAAAAGAAAAATATAGAGTACCGGTTTTCATTAGTAATGATGTAAATACCTTGACTTTAGCAGAAAAATGGTATGGTGCAGGAAAGAAATATAAAAATTTTATCTGTATTACTGTTGGCGAAGGAATAGGGTCTGGTATTGTCATAAATGGAAAATTTTATGGAGGTGCAATCGGTGGAGCTGGAGAGATCGGCCATATTTGTATAAATATAAATGGTCCTAAATGTAGATGTGGTGAAAGGGGATGTTTAGAAGTCTTTGCTTCCGATTATTTCCTTATTGAAGAAGCAAAAAAAGCCATAGCTCAGGGTAAGGGAGAATTTAAAAAGCCTACTCCCAAAGAATTATTGCAAGCTGCTAAATGTGGAGATATTGTAGCCAAAGACATATTCAAGATAATGGGTAGAAATTTAGGAATTGGGGTAAAGAACGCAGTAAATCTTTTAAATCCAGAAGCCATCATTGTAGGTGGAGAAAGAATAGATGCCTATAGTTTTTTCTCACCGGCTTTTAAAGAAGCTGTTAAAGGACATTCATTCCCCGAAGAGGCAAAAAAGTTGGACATTATACTTACCGAACTTGGAGAGGATGGCTGGATAATTGGTGCAGCTACATTAGTGATAAGGGATTTCTTTAAATTGCCTTTGTAATGAGGAAGAAGAATTAGAGGAGAGGTCGAACTTTGTTAAAAAAGAGTGGAATTGTATCAATAGGAACACTTCGAGATAAAAGTATTGCAATTATTATGGATAACCAATATCCGACCGGTGCTTATATTGCATCGCCCAATTTCCCCATGTACTCTTATTGCTGGTTAAGAGATGGAACTTTTACAGCATATTCTATGGATCGATTTGGAGAACATCAATCAGCAAGAAAATTTTATCTATGGGTAGATAAAGTTATTGAAAGATATGCTGATAAAATCAATACTTTAATAACGAAGGACAGAAGAGGTCTTTCCATTAAGCCCAATGAGTTTCTTTACACTCGCTATAAGCTGGATGGTTCGGAGTGTGCGGATGACTGGCAAAATTTTCAATTAGATGGTTATGGTACTTGGCTTTGGGGTCTTGCTGAACATATTACTATTACAGGAGATAATGCCTTAGTAACTAAGTTTTCAGAGAGTATTAGATTAACCATCAATTATCTTAAACATTTTTGGTTTACGCCCAACTACGATTGTTGGGAAGAGTTTAATAATCAAATTCACCCATCCACTTTAGCCTGTATTTATGGTGGATTAAGGTCGATAAATCAATTTATTCATGATCAAGAGATACCGGATATCTGTATAAGGATCAAGGAATTAATTTTGAGAAAAGGGGTCTATAAGGGGAAAATCACTAAATACTTCGGGTCAACCAGTATTGACGCTAATCTTTTATGGTTGATAGTCCCTTTCAGAATGTTTGAACCAGCAGATGAAATTACAAAAAGAACAGTAGAAGATATTGAAAAAAAACTCTATACCGGAGGGGTTCACCGTTATCCCGAAGACACATATTATGGTGGGGGAGAGTGGATTTTACTTACCGCTTGGTTAGGTTGGTATTATTGTCAGGTAGGAGAATTAGGAAAAGCCAG
>DPXH01000193.1 GCA_003527405.1 Candidatus Sediminicultor tertius
TCCTTTGGCATTTTTCTACTAAACGTAGAGGACATGGCACATCGTGTCCCTACAAGGAATTTCTCTTTCCGCTATTCCTGCACACACTTTATCATTCCCGCTCTTTTTTATGTCATTCCCTCAAAAACGGAAATCTATATTCCTCTCCCCGAAATATAATAAACGGCAAATTCATCTTATATTTTTTACTAAAAAAGCAGGATTTCCCCGAACTTTTATCGAATTATAAAATTAGGTTATATATGAGATATTGTTATATAAAAAATTAGACAATATCTGTGGAGGTGAAGATGAAAGATGAGTAACAAATGGTTGAAATTCACATTTTTTATTACCCTATTAATCGGAGCTGGATATTTCTTCGGAACGATCTGTAAACAAATCGGCCAGGCCTATGACTTAATACTTTCTCCCTCTGGGGAACTCCTGTATTTGCTATTATGGTTATTGTTATCTCTGGGTGGGTTAATAGTGGCTTCCGGGTTAATAGCAGCTCTGCTACGACCTTTATGGATTGGTGTCATAGCCTTTATTCTCTCCGGATTAGCTATGCTTCTGGGCTGGCGGCAGGTGACAATAGGCAATGGCATTATGATTCTGGGGTACCTTCTTGTTGCATTTTTCTACACCTTTATGGTTGCGAGGGAACTAAATGAGCGGATTAGGTTCTCTGTTCGACCCATTAGCGAAGGTCAAAATATATTACTTATGGTCCTTATACTTGTGATCTGTGGGAGTCTATATTTTAGCTGTGCTGCACACATTGAGCAAGAAGGGTTTGCGCCACCTCAGTTTTATATTAAAATGTTTATGGAGCAGATGGAAAAACAGATCGAAGCCCGGGTACCTGCAAAGGAACGTCAAGAGGTAATAACACAATTCAGAAAAGAATTCCAACGTACTGTTGACGAATTTTTTAAGAGTACGGTGAAACCTTATGAAAAGTATATCCCCTTGGCCATAATTGCAGTTTTATTTATGCCTTTGGTGACAGTTACCCGCCTATTAGTCTGGATACCAACTTTACTTATGAGTATTATATTTTCATTGCTTAAGGCCATAGGCACAGTAAAGTTAATCAGCGAGACCCGGGAGGTACAGAGGTTGGTTATCAGTTAAAGTTCCCTGATAGGTTCATGTACAATAATGAGTCAAATGTGAATTTATTTATCAAGAAGAAGGTTGTTTTAAAAGAGGAAGAGCAAGGAGGTTGGTCAAATGCCGTCAGTAGAAATTTACGACATGATGGATAAAGACGATGAATACTTTGTCGGAACCTGTACCCATGTTAATGACACGCCAGAGTGTTGCCTAAGGGAAGAGATAGATAAATCTGCCAAAAGGAGGATTGGCTGGCTTAAAAGAATGTACGAAAAAGGCTCACGAGTGAAGATTGCTTCAATTGATAATGATCAAGTGGGCTTTTTGCATATTATGCCTATAGAGATTTGTCCCTGGGGTCCGATGGGACAGGATCTAATGGTCATTCCCTGTCTGACTGTTATGGGAAAAGCAAACGGCAGAGGTATTGGGCGAGCCCTGATTTACTCAGCTGAAGAAGAGGTGAAACGTCAGGGATGTAAAGGTTTAATAATCATAGGATACTACCATAATCACTGGTTTATGCCAGCTCCATTTTTCGAAAAGTGCGGCTTTTCATTGATAGAGCAAAAAGGTACGACAGCTATTTTGAGGAAATTCTTTGAGGAATCAGCAGAATCCCCCCGGTTATTAAAACCAAGCTTCCGGTTTAAGCCCATCCCAGGCAAAGTAGTGGTTGATCTTTTCTGGAATACCTTCTGTCCGACAAGTGACATTGAAGCCCAACGAGTCCGGGAGGTTGCTGCAGAGTTTGGCGAATCAGTAGTAGTTCATGAATATTGTGCAGATGAAAGGTCGATTCTTTATCGTTATCAAATTCCCCGAGGAATTTTCATAAATGGTAAGGAGATATGGTGGGGTCATGAAGCCCCCAAAGAGGGTATCCGAGAAGCCATTTCTCGGGCCTTAAGGAATAAGTAAATGATACGATACTCAAGGTTAGGAAGGGGACTCGTCAAAGTAGCTGAAAATTGAGCAAAATTATTTCTTATACAGGAGGTAAATTATTATGACTAAACATGAATTTGGTATTGAAAAACCAAAAAATCTTCAAGAGGAATGGCCAGGACAATATAAAATATTTTCCTGGTTAGAGTATGTTGTAAATATACCATACCCAATTTTTATTATCACTACCTATAAAGCCAATGGGAAGACGAATGCTAATTTATGGTCATGGGGATTTTTCGCCGGGGAAGAAAATGGTTTTTATTCTTTGATTGCCTTAACCGATACCACTCACACTTATGAAAACATAAAACGCACGAAAGAGTGGTGTATTAATATCCCATCTTTAGATTTCAAAGAAGAATGTTTTAAAACAATAGAACATAATCAGATTGATGATGATGAAATTGCGCAAGCAGGATTTACCAAAGAGCCAGCAATATGCGTTCATGCCCCCAGAATAAAAGAATGCCCAATATCCTTAGAATGCAAATTCGAATGGGAGAAATCTTTATTAAAGAATAGTTTTCAGAAAATAATTTGTGGTAAGATAGTACATTTTGGAGTGGATGAAAAAGTTGTTAATCTCGATCAAAAAGAGAGGATTGAGCAATTAAAAATAATGTATAATTTCAGAAGTCAATTAAACCCATTAACCGGAGAAGTAACATCTGGCGGCATAAGCATTATAGATAAACCGACTTTTAGCAATTAAGATAGTAGTTTATTAATAAAATTACCATTTCAAAAGAAGGTAAGCATGAACAAACATAATCAGCTAATTGCAGCTTGTGGTTTGAACTGTAAGGAATGTGATATTTTTCAGGCCCCAAACAATCCTGAAATAGCTCAGGAAATTGTAGACTGGTTTAAAAAAGAAAAAGATACAGAGGTAAAGATTGAAGACATCCGTTGCTTGGGTTGTAAGGATGATAGAACAAAACATTGGTCTCCAGACTGTTGGATACTTAAATGTTGTGTTGATAAGAAGGGATTAGAATTTTGCTATGAATGTGAGGACTTCCCTTGCGAGAAACTTAACCAATGGGGTAAAGGAAGTAAGGGATATGAAGAAGCTTTAAACCGACTTAAAGAGATGAAAAGGAAATGAATAGGTTGTAGAGAAGGACAATTTTATAAAAATTGGGGTTTTACAAATGCAAATGGATATAAAAAGATTAGAAAAAAGTAAATTATATTCTGAGGAGCTGGGTATTTATTTAAAAGAAAATAATGATAAAGAAATTTTTAAATGGTTTCTGGCCAGCATTCTCTTTGGGGCAAGAATATCAGAAACAATTGCTAAAAATACTTACAAAACCTTCGAAAAATATAATCTCTTTGAACCAAGAAAGATATTAAAAGCGGGCTGGGATTTTTTGGTAAACCCGATTATGAGAGAGGGTGGTTATGTGCGTTATGATGAAAAAACTTCTACCCAAATTTTGGGAAATTGTGAGACCCTCCTCCAAAAATACCGAGGAAGTTTAAAAGAACTGCACAAAGAAGCCCAAGACAGTAAAGACCTAGAAGATAAATTAACCGGTTTTTATGGAATCGGTCCTATAACTACCAATATCTTCCTTAGAGAATTAAGGCCTTTTTGGGAAAAAGCTAATCCGGAGCCATTACCAATTGTAAAGAAGATTGCCCAAAAATACGAAATAAACTTGGACAAATACAATAGAAAAAGCATGACATTTATTAGAATTGAGGCAGGTTTAATAAGATTGAGAAAGGAAATTAAAAATTTTAAATAAGTATGCTTTTAGTTCGATCGGTGCTTATGAAAAGTTAACCAGTGAGCCATACGAGCATAGGACAAAGAGGTTGATTCTTGTAGCCCACAAAGGAAAGGATAAAACATAATTGTCTGAAAAAGAAGGACTTTTAAAGGTTTTGTAGAATATTAAATATATATGATTTTTAAAAATATAATTTATTTAAAATAGACACACCCCCTTTTTTAAGAGGAATAGAAGGGAGAGAAGGCCAATGGAGAAATTTAGAATAGAAGATATTACCAATGAAAATATTAAAGACCTGTGTTTGATATGCATACCGCCTGAGAAGATAGACCACCCCGCATTTATAACCGGGATGGAAGAAAAGAGAAAATGGGCGACAAAGATGCTTCAGGAGTGGGGTAAATTCGCCAAGCTATCCTATAGAGAATCTACTGCAGTAGGG
>DPXH01000166.1:0-123 GCA_003527405.1 Candidatus Sediminicultor tertius
GTATTCAATTGTTGCAGTTACTACAGAGCTTTCATTACCAACAGCATCGCGGGAAGTAACTGATATATTGTTGATTCCTTCAGAAAGATTATAAGAATAAGACCAATCTGCGGATGAATCAAG
>DPXH01000166.1:484-6876 GCA_003527405.1 Candidatus Sediminicultor tertius
AAGAATTAACCTCTTTGGTTCCAGATAAAGTTTGAGAGGAAATGTTAGTCGGTGAAATGACTGTATTTAAGGTAGGCTGGGCAGGAGGGGTGATGTCATTTATTGCTATGTTCCATTGCATATAATCTTCCAATTCTCCATCACTTACTAAAATTTTAACTATTTTCTGACTGTAATCTCCATAACCGGTAGAATAAATCCAGCTGCTTTTTGAACCACCTCCTGAACCGGTAGAGCTTGATACTTTCTTTCCGTCTAATAACCATTGATAATTTAATGTGGTGTTTAAGTCAATATCATTGGCCTGGATTTCAAATTTTATGGAATTTCCTTCATTGATTTCAAAATTAAGATTAGCGGGAAAATAAGAGAAGATTTGTGGGGGATTATTCACATTGAAAACTTCGATTTCAAAACTCTGAGTTACGATGTATTTACCATCAGATATTTCAACCTCTACCTTGTTAACACCTACCTGTGCATTGGTTGGCGTCCAGGTTATTAAACCGCTCTCACTATCAATGCTCATCCCCTCCGGTTTAGCAGTAAAAGAATAAGTCAGAGTGTCTCCGTTAGGATCACTAGCCTCTACCTGATATGAATATAGCTGATCTTCTATGGCAGTGAAAATAGGTTCAGAAATTACAACTGGTGCTTTATTTAAAGAAGGAAAAATTTCCTCCAAATTTAAACAGCCCCCCATTATTAATGTTACAACAATTAATCCAAATAGTGATACAAAAAATTTCTTCATCCCTTAATACATTCCTTTCTTTAAATATTTTTAAATTTTTTATAAAGTAATTAAGATTTAGTCTTGGTATCATTTGGTAGGTACTTTACTACAAATAATAATTTAAATATGGAATACCACTGGTCTAATGGTCCTGATGCTTTTGATGGTTCTGACTTATTCTATTTTTTTATTTTTTTTCATTTCATTTTCCGAAAATCCTTTCTGCATTATCATGGTAAATCATTCTCAAAGTCTCATCATCGAGATTAAGCCCTCTGTATACCATATTAGGATCAGACTGCTCTCGGGCTTTTTTGCCCATCATCTTATAAATAGAATCCGGCAAAGTAAATTCATCTTTTTCCAGCATATCAAAATAACTTAACGTAACCTCATCAATATAGCTCCTGCTTTTTGCCCGGTAAGAGGTAATTACTATATCTGTTCCGAAGTTTATCCGGTCACGATATTTCTGCATAAATTCCCGGAAAGCCACCGCATTATAAGAAATCCTTTTAAACCCGGCGACTTGAAAATCTGGATGACCAAAACTTATATCAGTATATAAATTAGGATAAGTATCAAGTAGTCTGCTTAAGAGTGCAAGATTTCTAGAAGTCAATATAAAGTGAGGGGCGACAACTACCAAATCAGGGAAAGCTTGTAAAACTCTTTCCATTTGGTCTAAAAAACGACCACTATTTATATGATAAAGGATGGGTATCCCCTGCTCTTCACAATATTGATATACCTCCATCATCCCGGGATCATCCAAGGGGAGATGAAAGAAATTATCATAGAAATAGCCGTGACCATTATATAATTTCAAGCCTTTGGCTCCATCAGCGATAAATTTCTTTAATTTTTCCAATTTATTTTCATCGCGGGGATCGATCGTGCATAATGCTATAAATTTATCGGGATATTTCTTACTTATATTTATTATTTCTTCATTATTCTTATCATATTCACTAAATCCATACTTAGGATTTAAGTAAAAAGTAAACTTAGAAGTTCCCAGCAGAATCATCTTTTCTATCTGGCAATCTTCCATTGCCTTAAGGAGAAGAGGAATATTACTAAAGGATTGGACATGTTCATGGGCATTTATAATTTTAAAATCTGCCCTTCTCTCTCTGGTGGCTGGGTCCATTTCAGCAATAAGAGTCGAAGGTTGCTTATCTATCCATAAGGGCAAATACCCCATCTGCCTGATATACCATAAAAACATTGTCGCCAATAATATAATGATTATGATATAAAACCACAAATCGCTTTTTTTTCTTTTTTTCACCATCGCTGCGCTTTTGGTGTTTGTATTTACCTGCTTTTGTAACATTTCCTACAACTTTCCTTTTGAATAAACAACTAAAATTAATTATACATCAATCTTTTTTAAAACTCCAAAAAAATTTTATTTAAAAAAGTTTCCCAAAGGTGCCAGGCACTTTTTGGAAACTTTTTGGCAACTTTTATGCTAAAATCTCTTGAACTATTTTTTTGTAAAAGATATAATATTTACATTATGGCAAGAATAAACAGAACAGAGATAGAAGACAAAAACGCTATTTATCATATAATTGGTAAGGGCGTAGAAGGAATTGATATATTTACTGATGATGTAGATAGAAATAAATTCCTACAACTTTTACAAAAAATGGTTAACTCTCACAAAGTTCATCTATTTTCCTATACACTAATGGATACTCACTTTCACCTTCTTTTAAAGACAGAGGAAGCAAACCTCTCTCAAGCCATGCAGTTTTTAAATTCCTCTTATGCTCATTGGTTCAACACAAGACACCTTAGAAAAGGTCACCTCTTTCAGGACCGATACAAAAGCCATCTTATCTTAAATCCCCTATACCTCTATAGTGTAGCATCTTATATTAGCCTAAATCCGGTAGATGCCGGATTAGTGGATTCCCCTGAAGAGTACCCCTGGAGTAGTTTTCACTATTTTCTCTCTACTCAAAATCAAAACAAAAACGTTCCTCTTTGGCTGGATATTCAGGAATTATTAAAACTTTGCCAAACCAGTCCAGAAAATTTTATAAATTTCGTAAAAGAAAATATTCAAAAAAATGACCCAGATAAAATCCTCCGAAATATCACTATAATGACCTCAAATCAAGTACAAAATAAATCGCCCGAAAATATAGAAAAAATATTAAGGAAAGCAAAAGGACGAATCGGGGATTTTGAAACCAATAAACGATTAAAACATTTACTTGTATATTTATTAATAAAAGAGGGCTATAGAGTAAAAGATGTAGCAAACAATCTACAAATAACCAGTTCAAGCATACTAAAAATATGCAAAAAGGTAAATAGAAATTTAATCTCTGATCGTGTCTACCGGCTTTGGCTAAATCATATTAAAATAAATCTATTTCTATAGAAAAGTGTCCAAAAAGTGCCAGGCACTTTTTGGACACTTCTAGGAAGAAGTATGGGCATATGAGAAAAAGAGTAATTTTTTTTATAATAATTTCACTGATTATTCTTCATGCTACTGCTATGGGGGAGGCTATTCGCTATGACCCCGGCTTAAATTGGCAGGTCTTGGAGAGTCCTCACTTTTCAATCTATTTTTCTATGACACAAAATAATGAGCAATTAGCCCAACAGATAGCCGATATTGCCGAGAAAACTTACCATCAGGTTGATGCTCAGCTTGGCTCGCCCAACAAGAAGAATCACCATTTTCAAAAGATAGCCATAATTATGGAAGATTTTTCTGATTATGCCCTGGGTTTTGCCTCTTCTTTCCCCCATCGGGTGATTCGGCTTTCCCTGACCACCCCCACAGCCAAATCCTTTGATATGAAATTTAAAAGCTGGCTTAAAATGGTAATCACTCACGAATACACCCATATAGAGCATTTTGACATGACCGCCGGAACCGTTACTACCGCCCTGCGCGCTCTTTTCGGTCAGATACTAACCCCCAATGCTCTCCAGCCCATCTGGTCTATTGAAGGATTAGCAGTTTACAATGAAACAAAATATACCGCCGGAGGCCGAGGGATAGATACCCGCTATGATATGTATCTTCGTATGGCCGCCCTGGAAGACCGGTTTAACACTCTGGATCAGATAAGTGGTTATTATCTTACCTCCTGGCCTGATGGTACCGTGCCTTATATCTATGGCCAATCCCTTATCCATTTTATAGCTCAAAAATACGGAGAAGATAAAGTTGTCGCTATAAGTAATATTTTCTGTGAATATCCTTATTTAGGGTTTAACTATGCCGTAAAAAGGGCGACAGGCCTGAACCTGGATGCACTGTATCAAACCTGGAAAGATAATTTAAAAGAAAAGTATCAACTCCAGGCGCAAAAAATTCTCTCTCAAAAAAAACTTACTATTTCTCAGCAATTGACTAAATACAATTATTGGGTCGATTTTCCTTGCTGGCTTTCCACACCCGCCTCCGAAGGAGACAAAATAGCAGTCAGAGTTTCTACTCCTCATTCCTATCCGTTCATTCAAATTGTCGACCCTTTGAGCCCTTCTCTTCCCTTGACTGTCCGCTCTGCAAAAAATTTATCCCAACCCCTGGTTAAAAGAGTCTATGGAAGTGGTTCTTTTTTTAACATCTCCGCCGACGGTTCTAAAATAATTTATGCTAAATTAGATGACTATGAACAATTTTATAAATTTTACGACCTTTATTTTTTCGATTTGAAAACAGAAAAAGAGATCCGTCTTTCTGAAGGTCTGCGGGCTCGCGACCCCAGCTGGTCACCTGACCCTAAAAATCCTCAAATTGTAGCAGTAATTAATCAATCAGGAACAAATAATTTAGCTCTGATTAATTTGCATTCCTCAAATTTATCAATTAATGAAAACCAGCGCACCTATAAACCAATTACCAAAGAAGACATGGTCTATCTAACAGACTTCCAAGATGGCACCCAATTATATCAACCCTCCTGGTCTCCTGATGGAAAAATGATCGCCCTTTCTGCCTGGCGCCAGGGCTATCAGGATATATATATTTTAAATCTTCACCCTGATGACAATCTTAGCTCTAATAATCCTAACTCTAACAATATCGGCAATTCTCCCCTCCAGCCCATCTTTCAAGACAAATCTATTGACCTTAGCCCTTGCTGGTCTTCTGATGGTAAGTATCTTTTCTTTTCCTCTGACCGCACCGGGATTTATAATATTTTTGCCTATTCGCTCCTCGATAAAAAATTATATCAAATAACCAATGTCTTGGGTGGGGCATTTCAGCCCGCCATCTCTCCTGATGGCACCCAGCTAGCCTTTATCGAATATCACGCCACAGGATATGAATTGCACCTTATGGAGATGAGCCCTAACCAGTGGGCAGAAGTAGAAATAGAGGATGCAAGATGTATTGAGCCCCCAATTATGACTGTGGCAGAACAACAATTCAATACAGACCCAAAAAATCTAAACACTCCTTCCAATTCTGATTCCAATTCTAATTCTAAAAACAGTTACCCGATCCACCCTTACCACCCTTTAACTTCTTTCTGGCCGCCCACTTACTGGATTCCCGCTGCCCAGCTTACCGAAAACGGCCTGGGAATGGGTTTTTCTACTGAATTAAAAGATGTGTTAGGATTTTATTCTCTGCCCCTAAGTATTACTTACGGGATAATCAATAATAGCCTATCTTACAACTTTGATTATTATAATTATAGCCGCCTTCCTATTCTTAATCTTTATCTATCTGGAAATGCTGTCTTAAGCTCCCCGACCCCCTGGTGGGAAGAGGGAAAGTCCGGTGTAAATATCTATTTCCCATTTAAAGGATATACTGCCTCCACCACAAATTCGCGTCCTTATAGCCAGATTTTTTCTCTCGGGTATCAATATGAAAAATTTTCTACTACAACTGACACACCATCTTCCTTAAATACCGACCCGCAAAAAACCACCAGCCTAAAATTAGGTTACTCCTATTCTGATGCGGAAAAATATGGATTCTCTATCAGCCCCGAACAGGGTTACTCCTTCTCTTTAACCTATGAACATGCCGATAAAGCCCTGGGCGGCGATTATACTTTTAATAAATTAATCTTTGATGGCAGGAAATTTATTCCCCTGCCTCCCCTTCATCAGGTCCTGGCCCTTCGCCTGGTAGCCGGCACCAGCTCTTCAAATATATCAGAATCAGATTTAAATGGGGAAAAGTTTAAATTGGGAGGCAGTTATTCTGCGGATAATCTTAGTAATACTGAGGTGAACACCTTTTCTCTGCGGGGTTATAAACCTGCCACCTTGGAAGGAAATAATCTTATCTTAACCAGCTTGGAATATCGCTTCCCTCTAGCCAACATTGAGCACAGCCTTAAACTTGGCCCCCTCTCCATCTTTCTAGAAAGACTATCGGGAACCTTCTTTATTGATATAGGGAATGCCTGGGAAAGCTACAGTAACAGCTCCAGTATAAACATAAATACAGCCAATAAAGAAAATGAAATTAATTCTATCTGGCATGATTTTAAATACAGTATCGGAGCAGAATTAAAAGCAGATTTTAATTCCAAATACGATTCTCCCTTTACATTAAGATTAGGAGCAGCCAAAGCCCTAACCGACCCCAAAGGATATGATATCTATATCACTTTAGGCTCTTCTTTCTAAAAAAGTGTCCAAAAAGTGCCAGGCA
>DPXH01000166.1:7055-14326 GCA_003527405.1 Candidatus Sediminicultor tertius
TTAAGATTAGGAGCAGCCAAAGCCCTAACCGACCCCAAAGGATATGATATCTATATCACTTTAGGCTCTTCTTTCTAAAAAAGTGTCCAAAAAGTGCCAGGCACTTTTTGGACACTTTTTTATCTTTATAATAGACCGACTTTGCTGTGGTCTCCTAAGGTGAATTCGTATACTCGGGGTAGATCTTTAGAATGGTAAATTTCCACGCCTTTCCCGATCAGGCATCTTTGCATTCGCCCTTTTATATATTCTAGTTTACTCTCTTCTAAAACAACACTACACTCGATTTCACTCTTTATTATCTCTACTCCCTCAGAAATAGAAGTGAAGGGACCCACGTAAGAATCGATCACTCTAACCCTTTCTCCGATTATCACCGGACCCAATATTTTAGAATTTATAATCTCTGACCCTTTCCCTACTTTTACTCTTCCTGAAATCTGGGAGGACTCGTCCACCACTTTCGCTCCACTAATATCCCTCTCAATATCTTCTAAAATTAAACGATTAGCTTCTAAAATGTCATCCGGTTTGCCGGTATCTTTCCACCAACCCTTAATAACTTCAGCTCCAACTTTGTAACCCTTATCGATCATCCACTGAATGGCATCGGTAATCTCCAATTCTCCCCGGGCAGAAGGTTTTATACTCTTAATAGCCTGATGAACATTTTTATCAAAAAAATAAACCCCTATTAAAGCTAAATTACTGACTGGCTCTTTGGGTTTTTCCACCACCCGTACGACTCTTCCTTCTTTCAGCTCAGCAACTCCAAATTGCCTTGGGTTATCCACTTCAGTTAACAACACAAAAGCATTATAACTTCCTTGAATAAATTTATGGGCATAGGTTTCTACCCCATTCTTCAGGAGGTTGTCCCCTAAATACATTAAAAATATTTCTTCCCCTAAAAAATCACGTGCTACCGATACCGCATGCGCCAACCCCAGGGCTTCTTTCTGTTCGATATAAGAAATATTCACTCCCCACTTACTACCTTTTTTAATCTCACTCTTTATATCCTCTCCGGTCTCACCAATTATTATACCGATATCTTTTATTCCACAATCACTAATTACCTCTATTGCGTAAAACAATACCGGTTTATTAGCAATGGGAATTAAATGTTTAGCACTAGTATGGGTAAGCGGTCTAAGGCGAGTACCCTTTCCGGCACAAAGAATAATTGATTTCAATCTATTTCCTCCCTTTTTTAAAACAATAATTTTCCGATATTTCGGCTTAGAATTTGTCTAGCATCTCTAAATATTTTAGGATTTTTTAAGATTTCAATAAATATTACAGAATGGTTTTCAAAGTTAGCGACTTTCTCAATAAACTCAGCATTTTTTTTAAATAGCATAAATATATTCTTTAATTCTTTTTCATTTATCTCTTCATAAAATTTCCGAGCTTTTAATCCAAACTTAATCTCTTTCCTAAATTTCCTCTTCAACAGCCTATCATATTCATCCAATCTATTATCCCTAATACATTTTGCCAAAAGTTCAGCCGATTTCAACCCATAAAATATTCCGCCTCCAGTTAAAGGTTTTACTTGAACTGCTGCATCTCCCACTAAAGCGATATTTTTATAAATATTTTTAGTTAGCCCTATAGGAATTACTCCAGTTAATTTTCCTATAATATTTCCTTTTATTTTAGACTCCCGTAAAAATTCCAGTAAATCTCTCCGGGGATTTCCCGAAATAACTCCCACACGAATTATATTATCACCCTCAGGAATAACCCAAATAAAAAAAGGAATGCCTTCTCGCAAATGCACCTGAGTGATTTTGCTACAAGACAAATCCCCCTCTAATTTTATTCTATATTGTATCCCTAAATAATTTTTTATATACTCCTTTTTTTTATAATTCCTCTTTTTATTTCCCTCACTATTTCCCTGGATATCTATATATTTTCTTACCCGTGAAGTTGCCCCATCAGCTCCGATAACTAAATCAGCATAAATATCATCATCATTTGTTTTCAGTATATATCCGGCTCTTTCCTCCTTTATCTCTACTACTCTTTTTCCGCATTCCACATTTAAACCTTGGCTCAAGCTTTTATCAAATCTTTCCCTATCAATCACATAAGCAACTCTTTCTCTCTGAATTATAAAATTATCATCTCCATAAAAAAATAATGCTCCGTCAATTCGATTTATAATAGAATTTTCAGAAAGAGGCAATAAAGTTTTCTCAAAAACCTGCCTTCCCACCAACCCGGCACACCTAATCGGTTTCCCTACCTCTTGGTGTTCTTCAATTATTCTGGTTTTAATACCATAATTCTTCAACAACTGAGCTGTATAACATCCCACCGGCCCTGCACCGACAATAACTATTTCCATCTTTATTTTTAACCCTTTCACTAAAAAGTAAATCAAAGATGCCAGGCATCTTTACACGCATTACTTTTCTTATATTTTCAAAATAACATCTGTAAAATACAGCAAATCCTTTTTTCCCATAAAAAGTGTCCAAAAAGTGCCTGGCACTTTTTGGACACTTTTTCATTTTATTAGTTCGCGGGCGATTTTAGCGGCTACCCGGGCATTATTTTTTACCAGCTCAATATTGGCTTTCAAGCTTTTACCTCCGGTTAATTCTTTTATCTTGTTCAACAAATAAGGAGTTAACTTCTTTCCTTTGATTCCTTCTTTTTCTGCCGCCCTAACAGCCTCTTCTATTATTTCATTCATATATTCCATTGAAAGGGCGTATTCCTCGGGAACGGGGTTAGCAATAATCATTCCCCCTCCTAATCTTAAATCCTGCATAGCTCTTATTATTTTCGCCGCCTCCACTTCATTATTTACCACATAATCAACCTTTAGTCCGCTCTCCCGACAATAAAAAGCAGGTAGCTCTTCACTCCCAAATCCAATTATCGGTACCCCCATGGTTTCTAAATATTCCTTGGTCAAAGGTAGATCAAGTATCGCCTTTGCTCCACTACATACCACCGCCACCGGAGTCCTTGCCAACTCCTGCAAATCTGCCGATATATCAAATGTCTTCTCCGCTCCTCGATGCACTCCTCCTATGCCGCCGGTTGCAAAAACCTTTATCCCGGCCCTTTTCGCCACAATCATGGTTGCCGCCACTGTAGTAGCACCATTTAAACCTTTTGCCACTATCACTGCCAAGTCCCGCCTACTGGCCTTTAAAATATCCCGAGAAGTTGCCATAAATTCCAATTCGCTCCTCGTAAGACCTACTTTTATCTTCCCTCCGATAACTGCAATAGTTGCTGGCATAACTCCACATCCTCGTATAATCTCTTCCATTTCCCCGGCTATCTTCAAATTTTCCGGATAAGGAAATCCATGAGAGATTAAAGTGGATTCCAAAGCCACCACAGGCCTTCCGTCTTTTAATGCCTCTCTAACTTCTTCTTTGAAATTAAAAAATATTTCTTCACTCCTACTCGCACTTATATTCATAATTAATTTATAATTTCCTTTCTCCCTTCTCTTTTTCCTTTTCTTATTCCTCTTCTTCTATTCTGCTTCTCAACAACCCTTCTCTTAAATCTCTCCTAACCGCCTCTTTGGTGGAAATAGTCAAAGCTGCTGCTCCTAAACCAAATCTCGCCGCCACTTCTATAGAGTATCCCTTATAAATTCCATAAACCAAACCCGCCACCAGCGCATCTCCGGCCCCGGTTACGTCCACTACCTCGCCCCGGTAGGGTGCCATAAACTTACCCGATTTCGGATCTCCTTGTCCACCCTCACTTGAAACACCAGCTCCGCCATAAGAAGATACATATATTCCTCTTTTTCCTAAAGTAACAATCACATTCTTAATCCCTCGACCTTTTAATTCCTCTACTGCCTTCACCAAATCTATATCCCTATCATCATCATCTCTCTCCACCCCGGCCCCCAAGATCGATTCCAACTCATCCTTACTCGGAGTTATATAATCAATAGCCCATCTTCCGCTATATTTTTCGCTCTCACTCCCGCTCTCACTTCCGCTTTCACTTCTACTTTCACTTCCACTCTCGCTCCCTTTTCCGCTTCCTCTTCCACCCCTATCCAGTACCTTCCTTAACTTCTTAGCCTTCTCCACCGAGACCGGCTCAATCAGCAAAGGCACCTTAACTTTATTACACAAATCCACTACATACCCGATGCTCTCCTCCGGGATATTAGTATCCATCACCACTATCTTGCTCTCTTTAATCAGATAAGCCTTTGACCTCAGATAATCCACCGTAATCTCCTCTAATATCCGCATATCCGAGACCGCCACTTCCATCTCGCCCTTCTCGTCCAATATAGCCAGATATATTCCGGTAGGATGCTCTCCCGATATTATCATCTGCTCGGTCTTCACTCCCGCCTTCCCGGTCTCCTCCAAAATCCTTATCCCTTCTCCGTCATCTCCTACCGCACTCAACAAAGTAACCGGTACATTAAGCAAAGCCAGATTGTGGGCAATATTCCTTCCCACTCCTCCCGAATCAACATTTATCTTGCCCGGGTTAGAAGTATGCCTTTCCAGCACCTCCCCAACAGGTCTGCCTCTCAAATCTATATTCGCTCCGCCTATCACTACTACCCCACCAAATCTTCCCTGTCTGTCACTTAATCTCGGAGAACTTAAAGCTTCCTCTCTTGTTCTTGTTCTGGTTATTACCATTTTACTACTCCACCTTTTTACTACTCCATCCTATTCCGTATTATTCCACCCTAACTTACCCCACTCCAAAACCGATAATATTTTTTTCATTATACCACAAACTCCCCTTCCTATCCCAAACTCGTCAAAAAGTTGCCAAAAGGTGCCTGGCACTTTTTGGCAACTTTTATAATAAAAAAGACAGGCCTCTCGCCTGTCCCCTTTTTATCCCTTCAATTATATTTTTCTCTCTTTATTTTACCTGCTATAAAGACTTATTTTTCAGCCAATTAAGTACTTCTTTTTTAAAAACCTCGAAAAGTTCTAACTTTTCCAATAAATAGTGATATACTCTCCTACGGTCGATTTTCCCGTATTCGCGAACTAATATGTTTCTAAAACCTGCTATACCCTCTAAACTTGAGGCTAAATTTTCAGAAATAATCTTTTTTCTAAAAAGAATAGAAACTGCTTCTTGATTATCTTCCGGTTTCTCCCAGGCTTCCTCAATAATCACTAAATTTAAAGTATCCAGGACCACTTGACAGCTCAATTGTAAGTAGCGCTCTGCCAATCCATAAAGATGAAAGTCCTCCAAAAATTCTTCAGGGCTTTTTATTTCATTTTTTAATTTCTTAAGATTGTTAAGGTATTCATCCAATTGTTGCAACTTTTCGAAGATTTTTTGCCGGGTTATCTCGCTCATATGGCCTCCTTAAGAGACCTTTGGAGGTAGGCTTTATTGTATTCTTTAATAAAAGGCCGAAAATCATAATAATCCTGCATAGTTTTTAATTCAAAGTCAATCCTCTGAGCACGGTCTCTCTCTAAAATTATCTTTCCTTCTTTAATAATAACGAATTTGAAAAATATTGATCTTACTTCATTAAGAATAATCACCTCAACCCTCTTTTTTAAAAGGGATTGAATCTTTTCCATTAAAAAAAGTCGTTTTTTAAAAAAATCTTTGACCTCTTTCTCCTCAAGGTAAAAAGCCAGGTCTATATCGCTTTCTAAATTGGTCTTTCCTAAAGCCATCGAACCAAAAAAGATAGCCAAAAAGGATTCCTTTTTCTTCCTCTAAAACTAATTTTAATTTATCTTTAATTTCAGAAATATCCTTCTCCATAGTTCATCTGCCTTTCCATAGCTCATCTACTTATTTTTATAAATAATTATAACATATATTAATAAATTAAAATAGCATTAAGCCGAACGAACGCCGGGATAAACCGGGATAAATTAAGAAAAGGGGACGGGCTACCTTTTGTTGCAAAATAGTTACCCGTCCCCTTTTTATTCTCCCTATTAGTTTTCCTTTAATCCCTTTTATTTTTCTCATTTCTCCATGCTTAGTTAATATCAAGATGAATCAAAACTGCCTTCTCTACCTTTTCTAATTTTTCAGGGAGCAAAGCACTTACAAAATTGATAAGTCTTTTCTTGTCTATAGTCCGAATTTGATTACATTTTACTTTAGAATCTTTATGTAGGTGAGTTTCTTCTTTGGGAAGAAAAACTTCAAATGGGTAGATTTTTTCTGTTTTTGATGTAACGGGAAGTACGGTTACCGTCTCAGCAAACAAATTATTTCTATCATTAGAGATTACCAAGGCCGGTCTTGTTTTTCCTATCTCATGTCCTACTACTGGCTCTAAGGATACAAACCAAATCTCACCTCTTTTAGGAAAATCCATATTATCTCCATCCCTCCATAGTAATCTTTTCCCACTCCCGGTTAATCTCTTTATCTTCTTTTCTGGTTGCTTTATATCCTTCTATTAAAAGTTTATCCAGTTTTTCTTTATTTATCCTCTCAAGTTTTTCTTTTACCGCTTCGGAAATGAAGCTACTCTTGTTAGGAATATCTTTTATCGCTTGGGCAATTTCCTCTGGTAAGGTAATATTTAACCTTTTCAAGTACATCACCTCCTGCATTAATTATACACTAAATAATACACAAGTCAATTATTAATAATTACGAGTTTCGGGATTATAGGATATAATTATCTTTTCTAATATAAAAAAGGCAGACACAAGGTCTGCCCCTACAAATGACTAAAAATAGTAGCTTTCATATATAACCACCTTCTTAATAACTTTCATAGTAATTGTTATGTAATTACATTATGGTTATAACCCAAAAAGATCAAAGATATTCTTAGCAGGTTGTAATAGCATTTTGTAATATTATAAAACATTATATGTGCTGTATTGCAAATAATTTTACAATAGATTATGGCTTTTTGGCTGCAATTAGGTTGTAGGGGCACAATGAATTGTGCCCTCACCATTTTATTGCCTAATATCTTTTGTGGGCACGATGCATCGTGCCCCTACATTAGCATCTTGCGTACTTTTTATCCCTCCACTCCTTCTTCCTGCTCCTCAAACACACTTAAAATATTAAACCAGTTTAATCTTTTTATTTAATACTATATAGTATGTAATAAGAATAAGTTATCTACCATACAGGATTAATATATCTATTTATTTTTATTTTTATTATAATATGGTTATCTCCCAAAAAGACCAAAATATTTTCAAAAGCATATATATACGATACGTTATAGGTAATTTTATGATAAATTATAACTTTTTAGTTATGATTATGTTGTAGGGGCACAATGA
>DPXH01000166.1:14631-16196 GCA_003527405.1 Candidatus Sediminicultor tertius
GGCACAATGAATTGTGCCCTCCTGTTATTTCTGTCATTGCGAAGGACTGAATTGATAATCCCTAAAGAATAAACTCACTTGTTTTCTCAAAAAGCATCTTCCTGTTTCACTATAGCCAGAATATATGCTTCCTCTTTTTCTTTTCTATATATACATCTATAATTTTTATTAATACTAAATTCCCATGTATTCATAGTGCCTTTTATTGATTTATTTCGTAAAGAAGGATGCTGTGTATTGTTTGTAAGTATATCTAAACACCAATAAAATTTCTCTTTTATGGGTGCTGATAATTTTTTCTTGTTTTTAAGTTTCTTTATTAGATGATCTGGAATATGTATTTTATTAATCACTATCCGTAGCTTTCTTTAAATCTTTAATAGATGTAAAAGAAGAATATTTTCCCTCTTTAAACTCTTTCTCTGATTCTCTGATCTCCTTCTGGCATCTCTCATTAAAGAAATATGCCTGGTCTTTATCTACAATAACCCCGGGGGCAATAATCATTTTATTATCTTCTACAGTAAATCTTACAATATCACCATCTTCAATATTTAAAATCTTTCTAATTTTTCTGGGGATAGTAAGATGGCCATTTCTTGCTATTCTACCAATTACTTCTAACATCTCTCGCACACCTCATTTTTAAATTTTATTCTTACTCTTCTATTTAAAATATAACAATATAATTACTACCCAAAAAGTAAACAAAACGGGAATGTAGGGGCACGATGCATCGTGCCCACGGGAAACATTAAGCAATAACATGGGGAGGGCACAATTCATTGTGCCCCTACAGCATAATTATTATCAAAAAACCAAAATTTATTGTGAATTTGTTTATAAAAACTATATAAAATATTTTTTGAGCTTTTTGGGTAATAACCACAATATGTAATTTACATAAAATGTCATTGCAAGGCAAAAAAGCAATTTCTACTTCTTTTATTTATAATAGCATAGGCATTTTATTTCATCGGTAGAAATTCGGCTAAAATTCGGTAGAAAACAAAGGGGAAACTCGATACTCGATACCGTCAATCCTCTTTTTCTCAGTTTCCCATTTAATTACTTTCCTTCTAAAATATCATGTTTCCTAATTCTAAAGAAAAGATACCTTTTCTCTCTTATCTAAAATCTCCTCAATCCTCTCCATTTGTGAACAGCCCAAAGCAGCACTCAACTCATCCATCCATCCGATAATTATAATCTAAGCTTTCAACAAATTAAAAGGGGATAGTCTACTTTAATAATAAAAAGTAGCCTATCCCCTTTTTTCTAAAAAACTACCTTCTTTAAAGGTGGGTTTTTTATTTAAATTTCTCCAGCAAATTTTAATAATTCTTGTATTAACTTTTTATTTATCCAAAAACCTGTTTTCATTAATTTCCTGAGTGTATCTTTCAGGGAGACAATTTTCCCCTCATATTTAGCTCGCAATAGAATTCCTATTGTTCCCGTTATTTGAAGATCATAAATTCTCGCAGTCTCTCTCGCATCCAAATCATCCAATAAAATTAGATCAGCATCTATTTCCAAAGCCAAAGCTATAGCTTCAGATTCTC
>DPXH01000011.1 GCA_003527405.1 Candidatus Sediminicultor tertius
ATACTTTTGGCTTTGCTGAGTTTAAAGAATTGGTGAAAAATTACCCCTTAGATAAAGTTTCTGATACAACCGAAATTCCTCTACATAAAATTAAAAGTTTAATAAATTATCTGAAAGAAAATCCTCGATATGCCCTTATCTGTGGGATGGGGGTGCAAAGATATACTAATGCAGGACAGACGGTAAGAGCTATTTCTCTTCTGCCGGCATTAACCGGAAGCATCGGAAAAAAAGGTTGCGGATTTTACTTTAGTGATAGGCAAGCACCTGAATTAAATTGGCCTTTTTCTCCTCCCAAGCCCAGGAGGATTCGCAATTCAATTCCGGTAGCGAAACTGGCTAGCGGAATAGATAATCAAGCCAACCCTCCGGTGAAAGCTATGTGGATTGAGCAGGCCAATCCTGTGACCAGCAATCCGAATATTAATCAACTTTCCCGGGCGATGAAGCAATTAGATTTAATCGTGGTTGCCGATCTTTTTTTAACCGATACCGCCAGAATGGCAGATATTATCTTGCCGGCAGCTTCGATGTATGAGTACTATGACCTGATCACCGGCTATGGTCATTCTTATATTCAACTTCAACAAAAAATAATTAATCCACCCGGTGAATGTAAACACGAAAGCGAGATATACCGACTGTTGGGTAAAAAGTTTAATCTTAATTTAGACTATTTACCGGAAAATAATTTGGGCACTATAGGAAAAGTAATTAGCAGTTCTAATTTAAATGTCGGCATCGATGAATTAAAAGAAAAACCTTATCTTCATCCTAATTATCAAGAGATAGCTTTTGATGATTTTAGATTTAATACTCCCACTCAAAAGATAGAATTTTTCAGCCAAAGAATAAGAGATAGATGGGGGAAAGATCCCCTCCCGGCATACAACGAGCCGGTAGAAAATAAATATAGTTCCCCAAATATTTATAATAAATATCCTTTATCCTTGATAAGTAGCCATGCATACAATAAAATGAATTCCCAATTTTCAGATATATCTATTTTGAAAGAAGAACCTTTTATATGGATTAATCCTGAGGATGCAGAAAGTAGAAGAATTAATGACGGCGAGAAGGTAAAAGTGTATAACGAGAGAGGTAGTTTAATTTTAAAAGCCATCCTTACCGAAAAAGTTCCCCTGGGAATTATACATACCTATTTTGGCTGGTGGGATGGAGTACACCAGGCCAATCTCAATAAACTCACCGGAGAATATATAAGTGATATAGGTTTTGGAACCGCTTTTCATAATTGCTTAGTTGAAATTCAAAAAATAAACAAAAACGGGAACAGGGGACGGTTCTCTGTTCCCGTTTTTGGAGGGATTTGATGAAATTTTTAGATTTGGTGAAAACCCGGCAAAGTGTAAGAAAATATTTGGATACACCTGTTGAGAGAGAGAAGATTGAGCGCTGTCTGGAGGCGGCGCGGCTTGCGCCTTCTGCCAGCAATTCCCAGCCCTGGAGCTTTATTGTAATAGATGACCCAAAATTAAAAGAAGAGATCGCCAAAGAAACATTTAGCCAACTTATATCTTTCAATCGATTTTCCCTGCAAGCACCTGTTTTAATTGTATTAATTTCGGAAAGACCAGGCCTTTTGAACAAAGCAGCGGAAGCAATTAAAGATAAACAATTTAGCCTTATTGATATCGGAATTGCTGCTGAAAATTTTTGCCTTCAGGCTACAGAGGAAGGATTGGGTACTTGCATGTTGGGATGGTTTAATGAAAAAGGGGTAAAAGAGTTACTTAATATTCCCCAGTCAAAAAGAGTTGAGCTTATTATAACTATGGGTTACCCGGAATCCAATGAAATACGCCCCAAAAAACGAAAACCAATAGATCAAATCAGAAGTTACAATATTTTTGGGTTACAGAAATGAAAAAGACTAATGCTTCCAGAATTCTAGATAGATTGGAAATTCCCTATGAGCTTTTAGAATATGAGGTGGATGAGCAGGACTTTAGTGCAGAAAATGCAGCTCAGAAAATGAGACAACCTCTAACACAAGTATTTAAAACGCTGGTAATTCGAGGGGATAGGACTGGAATATTAGTGGCCTGTATTCCTGGAGGGGTTGAACTTAACCTGAAAGCCCTTGCTTCTATAAGTGGAAATAAAAAAATAGCTATGGTCCATTTAAAAGAGATAAAATCATTAACCGGTTATATTCGGGGAGGGGTTTCACCTTTAGGGATGAAGAAAAATTATCCTACTTACATCGATGAAAGCGCCTTCCAATTTCCTTTTATTATATTCAGTGCCGGAGTTCGGGGTTTACAATTAAAGGGTGATCCTAATGATTTGTTAAAGGTAATCCAATTAATTTCTGGTAAATTAACCATGATCTAATTATTTTTAGGCTTTTATTCGCTGAAAATTTTAGTTAAAAGATAAAAAAGATTAAAATAAGGGAGATAAATATTGCGAAAAAAAAATTATCAGAGGAGATTTTAAAAAAAGTACGAGTAATGTGTAAAAACAAAATAATATTTTTAAACTTTTTAAATTTTTTAATTTAGGAGGAAAAAAATGAAAAAAATAATACTTTTTTCGATAATTAGTATATTGATATTTTTATTTCCAGCCTTAAATTTAATGGCCTCGAGTGCATCCAATGAAGCTCCACTTATACCCATGAGAAACTTTTTTAAGAATCCTGAAAAAATAGGTTTTTCCTTATCTCCTAATGGTGAGTATTGGGCATTTCTTCAGCCCTGGGAAAACCGCTTGAATATTCATGTGCAGAAAATCGGAGAAGAAGAAATTACCAGAATTACTGAAGCTACAGAAAGAGATATTGCCGGATATTTATGGGCTAATGATAATCGAATTGTATATGCCCAGGATGAAGCAGGAGATGAAAATTACAAAGTTTATGCCGTGGATGTTGATGGCTCAAACAGAGAAACTTTAACCCCTTTTGAAGAGGTAAAAGTTCACTTAATTGATGACCTTGAAAATAATCCGGATGAGATGTTGATGATGATGAATAAAAGAGATAAAAGATTTTACGATGTATACCGCATTAATATTAATAACGGGGAGATGGAAATGATAGCTGAAAATCCCGGTAATATTGTCAGTTGGTTAACCGATCATGAAGGGAAACTTCGGGTTGCTACTACCAGTGATGGGGTAAATACCAGCATCTTATATAGAGAAAAGGAAGGCGACCCCTTCAAGGCAGTTATCACCACCAGTTTTAAAGAAACCGTAGCCCCCTTGTTTTTTACTTTTGATAATAAGTACCTTTATGTTTCTTCAAATGTTGACAGGGACAAACGAGCAATTTTTAAATATGATATCGCCAATGCAAAATTCTTGGAAAAAATATACGAGCATCCGGAAGTGGACGTGACAAGCTTGTTAAGATCGAAAAAACAAAAGAAAATTACAGGAGTCGCTTACTTTACCGATAAAAGACATTATCATTTTTTTGACCAGGAACGTAAAGAATTACAAGAAGATTTGGAGAAACGCTTGCCCGGATACGAAGTTGCAATTACCGATAGGAGTAGAGATGAAACCAAACTAATTGTAATAACCTACAGTGATAAAGGTTTGGGGGCTTATTATTTTTATGATCTTACCACAGGTGAATTTAGAAAGATGATAGAGATTAGCCCCTGGCTGGAAGAAAAATATATGGCGGAGATGCGACCAATCAAATATATCTCACGGGATGGTTTGACTATCCATGGATACTTAACCATTCCCAAAGGTTTAACTCCAAAAAATTTACCAGTAGTTATAAATCCTCATGGTGGTCCCTGGTATAGAGATTATTGGGGATATAATCCTGAAGTACAGTTTTTGGCGAATCGTGGTTATGCCGTATTGCAGATGAATTTCCGGGGTTCTACCGGATATGGCCGCGAATTCTGGGAGCTTGGATTTAAAGAATGGGGTAAAAAAATGCAGGATGATATTACTGATGGGGTAAATTGGTTAATTGAACAAGGGATAGCTGACCCTCAAAGAATCGGAATTTACGGAGGGTCTTACGGTGGATATGCAACTTTGGCCGGTCTTGCCTTTACTCCGGATTTATATGCCTGCGGAGTTGATTATGTAGGTGTTTCTAATATCATATCCTGGTTTAAGGCGATTCCTCCTTACTGGGAACCTATGCGAGAGATGTTCTATGAAATGGTCGGAGATCCCGAAAAAGACAAAGAATTATTAGAAGCAGCTTCTCCCCTCTTTCATGTCGATAAAATTAAGGCTCCTCTTTTCATTGCCCA
>DPXH01000077.1:0-531 GCA_003527405.1 Candidatus Sediminicultor tertius
TTAAAAATCTCCTGGGCTAATCTTTTGGCCAGAAAAACACCTCTGGTCCTTATCCCAATAAGAGCAAGGTTGCTTACTCCTTTATTTTTTTCTACTATCTCGTGAGCAATTCTTACCAGAGTCCTCCCAATTTCATTTTCCCCCATCACCACGGCCTTTTCCTGTATATCCACTTCTTTAAACCTCCTCTTCTACCAAACATATATTTAAACATTTAAATAAAAAAACCCCTTATCAGCCCATTCTGGCTAGTAAGGGGGTAATGATTTTTCCTTACCAGCCTCACCGGACTGATATTAAAGGAAGTATTAAATTTGTGTTATTACTAAAAATCCTCTTATTAAATTAATAAGAGGATATGATTTTCTCTTTTTATTTTTATCCCCTTACTAGTCTCTCTGAACCAATTTAAAAGGGTCACTTTTATTTATTTAATAATATATTAAAAGCTCTCAGCAGTCAAATAATTTTTCTAAATATCTTTCTAAATATCCTGGCATAAATGTTGCTTAAAAGTAAACCAAAGGTGCC
>DPXH01000077.1:844-14275 GCA_003527405.1 Candidatus Sediminicultor tertius
GGCACCTTTGGTTTACTTTTAATACACTTTCATTGAGATGATAAAAATTTTCTATTTTCAATCTTTCTAGTTGCTATTAAATCTATATTCTCATTTAATAAATTTGAAGCCACTACCTGGCCAATTATAACAGGGGCCTCTACTTTAATCTGGCGAGTAATCTCTCCAATTTTTTTTAAATGTTTTTTAGGAATAGGAACGGGAGTTTTTACGCTTACCAGAGAGAAATCTCCGTTCTCCACCAAAACAGAACCGGTGAATACTCTTAAAGGATTAGTGATTTCGTTTTTTACGTAGTCTTTTCCTTTAGGACATTCATCACCTTTAATCTTTTTAATATTGGTTCCTTCATATTCTACTTTTATTCGACAACCATTAGGACAGATTATACAGATAAATTCTCTCTCCATTATTAAACCAACCTCACCTTTAACCTCTTTATACCTTCTAATTCTGAAGAGGACAATTTTACTCTGACCATCTCTGCCGGGTTTACGCGTCTTAAGAATTTTTCCTTGATTATTCTTTTACCATCATTAAACACTAAAACCTTCTTTTCCTCCGGTTGGTTCACTCGAAAAGAAAAGATGGTATCTTTTCGGCTAATCAATTTTTGAGGAACTACATATCTTAAACCTTCACCTAATTCAACTATAATCTGCTGCTCTTTAATCAACTTACCTTCCAGGTATTCTGCTACTCCCTCAACTATATATTCTGCTTCTAAAGATACGTTATCCACAATATCGTGTACCTGTAGGACATTCCCACAGGAAAAGATACCGGGGATGTTGGTCTGGCCCCTCTCATCTACTTGCGGTCCCCCGGTTATATTATCCAAAACTATGCCTGTTTCACGAGAAAGCTCATTCTCCGGAATTAAACCTACAGATAAAAGTAGGGTATCACACACTATCTTTCTCTTGGTGTCGGGGATAATTCCTCCTCTTTTGCCTAATTGGGCGATGGTAACACTGGATAATCGACCATTACCCTCTATATTCACTACGGTATGACTTAACAAAAGTGGGATATCAAAATCATACAGACACTGATTAATATTTCGGGGGAGACCGCTGCTATAAGGGAGTTTCTCTGCTACCATTATTACCTCTGCCCCTTCTAAGGTTAGGCGACGAGCCATAATCAGACCGATATCTCCTGAGCCCAAGACTACTATTTTTTCTCCTACCATATAGTTCTTTAAATTAATCAGTTCTTGTGCTACTCCGGCAGTATAGATACCGGATGGCCGAGCGCCCGGTATGCCAATAGCTCCCCGAGTCCGTTCACGGCAGCCCATAGCCAGAACAATTGCCCTGGCTTGATAGTGGGCTAATCCATTATTATTTACCACTATCACCTCTTTTTGAGGAGTTAAATTAACTACCATACTATTTAACAAGAAGGGAATATCTTTCTCTTTCACCTGGTCAATATATCTTTGAGCATATTCCGGACCGGCCAGGGAAGTATGAAATTTTTCCAATCCAAATCCATCATGAATACACTGTTGTAATATGCCCCCTAAATAGTCTCCCCGTTCGATAATCAGAATATCCTCTATTCCTTTTTGTTTACAGGCGACTGCTGCGGCTAAACCGGCAGCTCCTCCGCCAATGATAATAACTTCTTTTTCTTGCATAGTTCATTTTCTTTATTTCTTCTATATCTGGTTAATAGATAAGAATTATCTCCTTTTAAAAGAATTTCCTGAGGATTAAGGTCAAAATATTCTCTTAATATCTCGATAATTCTAGTCAAACAATATCCTCCCTGACATCTACCCATCATGGCTCTAGTACGATACTTAATAGAAATTAGACTTCTTGCCCCCAAAGGATTATTAGTTGCCTCCAGTATTTCTTTCTTGGTAACTTTTTCACAACGACAGACTATCTCTCCGTAATCCGGATCTTGCTTGATCAAGGCTTTCTTGGTCTCCTCATCCTGCTCTTCAAATCGCAGGATACCTTTTCTTGAAGGATTGAAGTTGGGATTAGGACTTAATCTTTCTTTTTTATTGATAATCTCCACTACTCTTTTGGCGATAGGCTGGGCAGCAGTCAATCCCGGGGATTCAATGCCGATCAGGTTGATAAAATTATCGACTGTATCACTTTCCTCTATTACAAAATCCCAAAACCCACCTTCGGAAGATGGAGACTGCTTGGCTCGGAGGCCGGAATAACTGCGGATGATATATCCGGGAGAAATTAAAGGTAAGAATTTACGGGCCTCAGCAGAGAGCATTTTCATTACTGGGGAAGTTGTAGAAAAATTATTTTTTATTTTAATATATTCATTGCTCGGGCCTACTAAAATATTTCCATCAATAGTGGGGGTAAGATGAATTCCTAAACCTCCGGCCCCAGCTTGAGGAACCGGATAGACCAGATGATTTATCAGCCAGGAAACATTTTTATCTAAGATATGGTATTCTCCCCGACAAGGATAGAGGCGGTATTTTTTTATTCCTACCATTCGGGCGATTTTATCAGCATAGAGGCCGGCACTATTGACTACATAAGAAGAAATAAATTCTCCTTTAGCAGTATTAATTTTAAAACGAGAATTATTTAACCTGGTAATGCTTTTCACTTGGGTATTCAGAAAAAAGGAAACACCGTTATCCAGGGCATTTTCAGCAAGGGCAATAGTTAATAGATAAGGAGAGGTTATAGCAGTTTCGGGAGAATAAAGAGCTGCAATTCCTTCTATATTGGGCTCTAATCTCTTCACTTCATTCAGATCAATGATTTGAAGGTTATCTACTCCATTTGTATCACCTTGCTGCTTTAATTTTTGCAACTCTTTAATTTCTTCTTTTTTCTTGGCAACTACTAATTTCCCTATCTTTTTATAAGGAACATCGAGCTGACGGCAAAGTGCTGCAAAAGATTTATTCCCTTCCACACAAAATTGAGCCATTAAAGTGCCGGGTTTATTATTAAAACCAGCATGAACTACTCCGCTATTTCGGCAGCTTATCCCCCAACTAACATCATCTTCTTTTTCCAAAACAGCAACATTAACTTTGCATTTAGATAATTCCCGGGCAATAGCACAACCTACTACACCACCACCGATTATAACTACATCATAATAATTGTTTGTTGCTTTCATTTTGTTTTTTCCTTTTAAAATAAAATATATTACGCTTTATCGCATTTTGACTTATTCAGAAGTAGTATTCCAAGAGTTAATTTCTGCAAGCGAGGATTCTTTGGCTCTCTCTAAATGCTGAAGTAGAACTTTAATAATAAGCTCTTTGTTATTCTTTTTTAAAGCTTCTATGATGGCTAGATGTTCTTTTACCGAACCGGCAAAAGTAATTCTTTTAAGAGAGATATTGCGCAACCAATGGATCTGTTCCTGTAAGTTAGCCAACAATTCAATAAGTTTTTTGTTCCCGCAATTTTGACTAAGAAGATCGTGAAATTTTTTATCCAGAGCTAAATACTGAATACAGCTTTCAGCATTGGTAGGTTTATCTATAAATTTTTTAAAACTTTCTCCTACTTTTTCCAATTGCTCTATAGATATCTTTCCGATAGACTTTTTTACCGCTAATGATTCCAGAGTTTCTCTAATTTCAAAAATATCTTCTATTGCTTGAGCAGTAATCTTAGAGACTGCTGCTCCCTTTCGGGGAATGATGGTGACAAATCCCTCTTTTTCCAACCTATTAAAAGCTTCTCTAATGGGAGCTCTGCTTATATTCATTGCTTTTGACAATTCTTCTTCCAGTAAACGGGTACCCGGCTTTAAAGTGCCTATTATAATCTGAAATTTTATATTCTGGTAGACTCTATCTTTGAGGGATAAATAGTTTCCTAAATCTTCAAAATATTCTTTCATATTTCTCCTTCTCTTCAAAGATTTAACCATTCCTAATTGTATTTTAGCTTGTCGATTGTATATTGTCAACAATAATATATAAAAAATTTTACTCTTTTGCAATTACATTTATATTTTATACTGTATTTCTTCCGCTATTGTATTGCCTCTTTCAAAGATTTGACAAAACTTCTTATTTGCCCTAACAGCATAGATAAATCATTTTGATAATTTTCTATTATCTTAACTGCTGCACTCCCCACAATTATTGCATCAGTATATTTTATCATCTCTTTAGCCTGCTTAGCATTGCTGATACCAAAGCCTATTGCCAACGGAATATCTGTATAGGGACGAATTTTTCTTATCATTTCCACTACATCCAAAGAAGGGTTTTCTCTTATCCCGGTTACTCCCGTAACAGAAACACAATAAATAAAACCTTGAGCCACTTTAGTGATTGCATCAATTCTTTCTGGAGTACTAGTAGGAGTTATAAACGGAATTAATTCTATCCCAAACCTCTCGGTAATGTCCCGCAATTCCTTACTCTCCTCTAAGGGCAGATCAGGAACAATAAGACCATCCACGCCAACCGCCTTGCTATCTGCCACAAAACGATCTAAACCGTAATGAAAAATAGGATTATAGTAAGTCATTAGAGCAATTGGAACCGAAGACTTTTTCCGTATTTTTTCTATTGTGCTTAATATTTTTGGAATAGTCACTTTTCCGTTCAAGGCTCGCTGAGAAGCCTGTTGGATAGTAGGTCCGTCTGCCAAAGGATCTGAAAAAGGTACACCCAACTCTACTACATCAGCCCCCGCCTCAGCTATACTATAAATCAATTCTTCAGTTACTTTTAAATCAGGATCCCCTGCTGTTATATATATAATTAGAGACTTTTTTTCCTCTTCTCTTAAACTACGTAAAACTTTCTCAATTCTCATTATTACACCCCCAATTTATCAATAACTACTTCTGTATCTTTGTCTCCCCGACCAGAAAGACAGACTACTACAACCTCTTCCTTTTTGGTCTTGGGGATTAGGTTTGGCAAATAAGCTATGGCATGGGCACTCTCCAGAGCGGGAATAATTCCCTCTGTTCGAGAAAGCAATTGAAATGCTTTTAAAGCTTCGCTATCAGTAACCGATACATAGGTAGCCCGACCAGTTTTCTTTAGATAAGCATGTTCAGGACCAACACCAGGATAATCGAGACCAGCTGATATAGAATAAGCCTCTTTTATCTGTCCATTTTCATCCTGTAAAAGATAACTCTTTGCCCCGTGAAGTATCCCTATATCTCCAACACCAAGAGTAGCTGCGTGTTCTTGAGTGGTTAAACCCCGTCCAGCAGCCTCAACTCCAAACATTTTTACTTCCTGGTCATCTTTAAATTCATAAAATAGCCCCATAGCATTACTGCCTCCGCCTACACATGCCACCAAATAATCAGGTAAACGTCCTTCAATTGCTATAATCTGTTCCTTGGTCTCTTTTCCAATTATTGATTGAAAGTCCCTTACCATCATCGGATAAGGATGAGGACCAACCACTGAACCGATAATATAATAAGTAGTTCTCACGTTTGTCACCCAATCTCTAATTGCCTCATTCACCGCATCTTTTAAAGTTTTACTCCCTGATCTAACTGGAATCACTTCTGCCCCTAAAAGCTTCATTCGAAAGACATTAAGAGCCTGTCGTTTTATATCTACTTCCCCCATATACACCGCACAGGAGAAACCAAATAAAGCTGCTACTGTAGCCACAGCAACACCATGCTGGCCGGCTCCAGTCTCAGCAATAATCCGTTTTTTCTCCATCTTCCGGGCTAAAAGCACTTGCCCTATAGTATTATTAATTTTATGAGCACCAGTATGATTTAAATCTTCTCTTTTTAAATAAATTTTAGCCCCTCCTAACTCTTCGGTTAATCTTTTTGCATAATAGAGAGGAGAGGGTCTTCCAATATAATTCTCAAAATAATATTGTAGGTCCTTCTGAAAATCTTCGTCTCCCCTTGCCTCCCGATAAGCAGTTTCAAGTTCAGATAGGGCTGACATTAAAGTCTCTGGCACGTATTTTCCACCAAATTCAGCGAAATATCCTCTTTGATCGGGTAATATCTTTCTCATTTTCCCACCTCTTTACTTCCTTGATAAACCTTTTTATTTTTTTACTATCTTTATGACCATCTGTTTCTACTCCACTACTTACATCTACTCCATCAGGTCTGGCAATGTTAAGGGCTTGATAAACATTATATAAATTAAGACCCCCAGCCAAAATTACCGGACCATATTTTCTAATATTATCCACCTCTCTCCAGGGGAAGGATAACCCGGTCCCTCCACTTTTGTGTGGTTGATATGTATCTGCTAAAAAAGCTTTCACCGTTTCCTTGTATGGTTCCGGGGCAGGATAAAAATTTCCCTTCTCTCCTACCCTAATTGCTTTTATTACCGGCTTTTTAAACTGTCGACAGTAATCTACACTTTCGTTACCATGTAATTGGAGAATTGTTAAGGGACAATATTCTGCGATTCCCTTTACTAAAGAAATTGGAGCATCCACAAAAACCCCTACTCGTAACACGCCCGCAGGAATGGTATCCATAATTTTTTTTGCCTTCTCCGGGGTAAGCTGTCGGGAACTTGGAGCAAAAACAAAGCCCAAGGCATCTGCCCCATTTTCCACTGCCACCAAGGCATTCTCCACATCTTTTATTCCACAAATTTTAACCAACATATACTTGCTTTTCCCTTCTCTTTTTTTCTACCCCTGTCAGCTTTTGCAATTTATCTCCAGGGCTATGAGCAGTCATCAAAGTCTCTCCAACCAATATCGCATCTATTCCGTATAGACTTAACCTTCTTATATCTTCGTGATATTTGATTCCGCTTTCGCTAACCAATAAACAATCCTGAGGTACCAGAGAACTCAACCTGGTTGTAACAGATAAATCAATAGAAAAATCCATTAAATCGCGATTATTAATTCCTATAATCTTTGACCCAGCTGTTGTAGCTTTTATTAGCTCTTCTTTATTATGCACTTCCACTAAAGAATCCATACCTAAAGAAGAAGCTATCTTTTGAAAACGTATTAAAGTCAGCTCATCTAAAAGGCGGGCAATAAGCAATATGGCATCAGCCCCCAAACAACGAGACTGAAAAATTTGATATTCATCTAAAATAAAATCTTTTCGTAAAATTGGTAAATCAGTTACTCTTTTTGCTTGTCGAATGTAACCCGGGTCTCCCTTAAAAAAATTTTTCTCAGTTAAAACTGAAATAGCTGACGCCCCATTGGTTGTGTAAATTTGAATAATTTTTTCTAAATTTTTTTTCTTATCGCTGATTATTCCTTTCGAGGGAGAAGCAAACTTAAGCTCTGCAATCACTGATATAGTGGAAGAAGAATTTAGTTTTTGAAAAAAACCTCGAGTAGGAGGCAACCCTTCATCTATCAATTGAAGTAAAAATTTAAAAGGAAAATTCTTTTTATCTTTTCTTGTTTCCTCTTGTTTTTGTTTTATAATCTCTTTTAACATATTCATCAAATCAACCTCTTAGTATATTCTTTTAAACTCTCTAATTTTTTTAAGGCCGTTCCTGAATCAATAGTTTCTGCCGCTATTTTTATTCCATCTCTCATATCCTTAGCCATACCCCCTACTATTAATGCTGCTGCAGCGTTAATAATGACCATTAGCCGTTGAGGACCATCTTTTCCTCTTAGAATATTTAAAGTAATTTCGGCATTAACTTTGGCATCTCCTCCTTTAATGTCTTTTAATTCATATCGGCATAGGCCTAAGTCCTCTGGCCTAACATAATAAGTCGTTATTTCTCTGTTTTTAATTTGAGTAATCTTTGTAAAACCAGTAATAGATATTTCATCTATTCCACCTTCTCCACATACTACCATCGCATTTTGAGCGCCAAGCCTCTTTAACACACCAGCGATCAATTCAGTAATATCAAGATCATAAACTCCTAATATCTGCCGTTTCACCCCTGCTGGATTTGTAAGAGGACCAAGCTGATTAAATATGGTGCGAAAACCTATTTCCCTTCGAGGTCCTATTGCATGCTTCATTGCCGGATGAAAGACAGGCGCAAAGAAAAAAGCAATTCCAATTTTTTGCAAACACTCTTCAACTTGAGAAGGAGTTAAATTAATATTTATTCCCAGTGCCTCCAGAACATCAGCGCTTCCACTTTTACTAGATACTCCCCTATTGCCATGTTTTGCCACCATTATCCCTGTCCCAGCTACTACAAAAGCAGCAACTGTAGAAATATTAAATGTCCCTTTAGTATCCCCACCAGTACCACAAGTATCTACTGCCAAAGGATAAGTTTCTTTTAAAGAGACAGCATTTTCCCTCATTGCTCGGGCACATCCGGTAATCTCCTCTACTGTCTCTCCTTTCACTCGCAAAGCGGTTAAGAAACTAGCAATTTGGGCTGGGGTAGTTATCCCCTGCATAATTTCATTCATTGTTTCATAAGCTTCTTTTTCATTTAAGTTTTCTCCTGTCACTATCTTATTTAATATCTCTTTAAACATTTTCTTATCTCCCTTCTTCTAAAAATATTATCTTCAAATAAATTAGTCGTTAGTATTAGTTAACTAGTTGGCTAGTTAGTTGGTTAACTGGTTATTACAAGAAGGCACGGCACGCCGTGCCTTTACTTTTCTTTTGTCATTCCCGTGGTCTTTTTTGTCATTCCCGTGGAAACGGGAATCTATCTTTTCCCTGTTCGCCTCATTTTTTGGGCACGATGCATCGTGCCCCTTGAATCCTAGTTTTTTTACGCAATACTCGATACGCGGTACGAATTACCATTCACGAGCAAAAGAAATAAAGTTTTTTAGAATATCTCTCCCTGCTGTAGTTAAAATGGATTCGGGATGAAATTGTAGACCTTCTACAGGGTATTCCTTATGGCGGACTCCCATAATCGTACCATCATCTGTACGAGCAGTAATTTCAAGACAGGGAGGCAAGGAAAGTGGATCTAAAACTAAAGAATGATAACGCCCGGCTATAAATGGATTATCTATTCTTAAATATAAACCCTTTTGGTTATGATAAATAGAAGAGGTCTTGCCATGCATTAACTTCTTTGCCAGCACCACTCTACCCCCATAGGCTACTCCAATAGATTGGTGACCCAAACAAACTCCCAAAATAGGAACTTTATTCCCCAGTTCTTTAACTGCTTCTACCGAAATTCCAGCTTCTTTAGGAGTACAGGGGCCTGGAGAAATTACTATTCCAATCAAGGATTTTTTTGCAATTTCCTTTAAGGTTATTTCATCATTTCTATACACTTCAGTTTCCATACCTAACTCACCTAAATATTGAACCAAGTTATAAGTAAAAGAATCATAATTATCAATTACTAATATCATTCTTACTCCCTCCTTTGCCAATGTCACATTTAGTGCCTGGCACTAAATGTGACATTTTAAGAATTTTCTGCCAAGTCTATAGCTTTAAGTAAGGCCATAGATTTATTTAAAGTTTCTTTATACTCCACTTCTGGAATTGAATCTGCTACAATGCCAGCTCCTGCCTGAATGTAAGCTTGATTCCTCTTAAATATAATGGTGCGAATAGTAATGCAAGTATCCATATTCTGATTAAAAGCGATATATCCAATTGACCCGGCATAGGCACCTCTGCCATTAGTCTCTAACTCATCAATAATCTCCATTGCCCGAACTTTTGGTGCCCCTGAAACTGTTCCCGCCGGAAAACAAGCCTCTAACACATCAAAAGCGTCCTTCTCTGGTTGGATTTTACCTTCCACTTCTGAAACTAAATGCATTACATGAGAAAATTTTTCTACCTTCATAAAAGTACTCACTTTCACCGTTCCAGGACAACAAACTCTACCTAAATCATTTCGAGCTAAATCTACCAACATAGTATGCTCTGCCCGTTCTTTTTCGTCTTTTAACATCTCTTTTTCTAATTCTATATCTTCCATTTCGGTCTTCCCCCTTGGGCGTGTTCCAGCAATAGGTTTAACTTCTACTAATTCTTCAGTCAAACGAACCAGTGGCTCCGGAGATGCTCCGACTACCTGTATTTCACCAAAATTCAAATAATACATATAAGGAGAAGGATTCAAACTCCGCAAAGAACGATAAACTTCAAATGGATGAAGCCCTGTTTTTCTGGTAAGACATTGTGATAACACTACCTGGAAAATATCTCCCGCTAAAATATATTCCTTAGCCCTTTTCACTTTTTCAATAAATTCTTCTCGTGTAACATTGCTTTTTAATATATTATTATCTCCTCTGTTATTTTTTCTACCCTTCTTTTTCAATTCTTCTAAAGATAATGGTTTTTTAATTTGAGCTATAATCCTTTCAATCTGTTCCACCGCCTTATTATAAGCCACCTCTTTAGAAAATCCCTCTAATGGATTATTTATAATTACCCACAACTGATGAGTTAAATGATCAATGACTAATGTTGTCCTGGCAAAAATTAAAATACAATCCGGCATTTCGGAGTCAATAATTTTTTTCTCAGGCAGTTTCTCTATAAACCTGACCATATCATAACCAAAGTAGCCAACTCCACCACCAAAAAAACGAGGTAATCCCTCTATGGGAATTATTTTAAAATTATCAAATAATTTACGTAAATAAAGTAAAGGATTTTCATAAAGAACTATTTTCTTATCTTCTTTTATTATCTCAATCTTGAGACCTTTGTTCTGAAAAACTAAAAAAGGATCAATACCGATAAAGGAATAACGAGCTAACTTCCCATCTCCCTCTGCACTCTCCAACAAATAACTAAACTTATTACTCTTCATTTTTTGAAAAATACTAATTGGTGTTTCTGTATCAATAAGAATTTTTCGATATACTGTAAGCATATTCGCTCTGCTGGCCAATTGTATAAATTCCTCTTTGTCTGGATAATATATTTTATCTTTCATCTTGTCTTAGCCACCTCCTCTTAGAATTTATAAATAACTTATAATAAAAAAACCTTTCGCCCCTGTTAACATCATCGCAATGTTAGGGACGAAAGGTTAAGTTCCGCGGTACCACCCTGCTTGAGCCTAACAAACTAATATAATCAATATTAATATTATTATTTATTAGACTCCTCTTGATAAAGTGTACGGGTATATAAACAAAAAACCTTTCATCTCCAAGAGACGAAAGGTCAATTCCGTGGTGCCACTCTAATAGGATTTTCACTTTAAAAAATATGAAAATCCTACTCTTTAAGAGTACGGGCAGTATAAACTAATTATACACCGATACACTTTTCCTTTTCACGGTGGAAAGGTCCGTCAAAACTTACTTGGACTATTTTAGCCCTTTCAGTCTGAAGCTTGTGGGTCCATTTCGCAAATCCTTTAAAATTTTTGCCGATTCTCACCATAAACGACTCTCTGTAAAATTTTGTAATCTGCTACTTCTCCCACGCTTTGCTTTTAACTATTTATTATTTCTAATAATTATAACATATATGTCAAGTGTTATTAATTAGTATATAGTGAATATGTGACTTATCTTCCCTTATTAGACCAGACCCCTTTATGTTTTTTAGTATCTATTCGATCATTTCACGAGGTTCCCCACAATATCGCATATTTCAATTTCGTTGAGCCGATAGTAATATCCTTTTGGCCGCCCTTGCTTATACGTAAACCATGCTTCGTCCATTGCTTTTATCACCCCATGTTGGTCGACAATTAGAAGTCCAGACTTGGAATGATAAAGCTCTGTCACTGCCGGATCCCAAACGCCAAGTATGTTGCTTCCTTCTATGTACGCTAACCACTGTTCCTGGACTGGCTTTTTCTCTGTCGCCACCACGATAATAACTACTTCATTGCCAAATTCCTCTAATCCCTTACTAATAGCTGTGAGTCGATCGTATCCTGTCGAGGGACAATTTACACAACCATTTTCATTTACTCTCGGCTGGAAGAGGAGAATAACGACCTTACCCAGAAAATCGGACAACCAGAACGAACTACCACCGATTGCTACAGTTGCAAAATCTGGCACCTGGCGCCCCGGTTTAAGGATTGCGCGAGGTATGGCCGCTCCAGCCTCCTTGAGGGCAATAGTTCTACCATCGACAGAGACATATGTGATCTCGTATAGAACATCCCCCACCTGAAGAGGACCCCCGGGTTTGTAGACTTCATGAGATCCAGGAAGAGTGTCGAGCTTGCCATCTCCGTCCGTGTCAATTGCTACCACAAGCTGTGATACGTCATTATACCTGGCTGTAGAGGAAAGATCTGTGATCGCAATAGGAACGAAAGACCCGCTGAGTTCAATGCCTCCCCGTCGTTGGCAGAATCCTCCGGCCAGGAACCGGTACTTCTCTGTTTCATACGAATAGTCGGCAATAATTGACAGATGGTACGGAACCGTATGCACTGTCCCCTTCACCTCATATTCCACGTCAACATTAAAAGACCACGTGAATGCGTGCAGGAAAATCTGCTCTCGCGCGTAAACACCACTTTCATCACCCAAATCTTCGTTGTTGTTCGTGTCAACGAGGATGCGTGGATTTTCTTCATTCCAAATAACCACACTGATCCCAGGATCGTTTCCGTTTCCGACCGGAATTAGCGCATATGAGCATTCTCCGGCACATACAGGCCCGACAAGCGTTTCCAACGGAGAGTCTGAAAGATCAAGGGGTAATATGGGAACCCCCGCACATAGCATAGGCCATGGCCTCATCTCCCCAAGATATCCAACTTGATCTGCAAAGACAGGAACGATACTCACTATGGCGAAAAGAATAAGACATACTATAATTCTTGGCATGAGCAACTCCCATCATTCCACCCTTGACCTTCAAAGAGGACACGGATCCAACATGTTGTGGTTGCGGTAACTCGCCCTGACCCTGTCTGAGACGTTTGACAGCTGGTGGTGCTTTTCCAAAAGTGTAGAACAGTACAGTCAGCGTAGGCAGTCACACGAATAGGCTTGCCTTGACCCGAACCGTCGTACCGTTCATAAATCGATTTTGTATAGCACCTCCAGCCCGTATCCCACAGATTACAGCTTCTATTACAATAGACTGACACACAGCCTGAGTCATCCCACAAAGGAACAATCTCCCCTCCATAGGCTACAGCTTTTGGTTGACCTTGAGAACCTGTCTCCCCCAACGCGAAGACAGATACCATTAGTACTAGTACTCCAATCAGTACCCCAATTACAAGATATCTCCCTTTTTTCATTTTATTTACCTCCTATTTTATATAAAATTAAAAAAGTAAGGAACAAGGGGTCTGGTCTCAATATTTGACATATTATATTTTTTAAAAAACATAATGAAGGTGCGGCAAAGATATTTTACCTGTTGTAAGAAAAAAATTAGGTTTAGTGTTTGTATCGAGTTTATTTAAATAAACATTTGTGCTAATTATGTCTTTAAAAACATTATTTTTAGCTTTTATTTTAGTTAGACGTTTCTGTGGGGTTTTTTTTTGGTTTATATTTGTGGGTGATTATTATAACCTCACTATAATACTTAAATTGTTAATTGTCAATGTCATGT
>DPXH01000199.1 GCA_003527405.1 Candidatus Sediminicultor tertius
TATTATTTATCCCTTTAGTTATTATATTGCCGCGAATTTTCAGTCTAGGACTTTTGGGTATCTGGATTGCCTACCCTGCTGCTGATATTTTGTCGGTAGTCCTTACTGTTTTGTTTTTAAGAAGTGAATTAAAAAAGATGAACTTATGCCTGTGGTGAGTTAAAAAACCTGACAGAGAACCGTCCCCTGGTAGGTTTTATTTGATTACTGGTTTATTCTTATATTTTTTTTCAGATTTATAGGGTAAAAATAATTTTTCTTCCGGGACATTTCTTTGTCTTAATATCATAGACCAGTCTAATCCTCTCTCCCTATCTCGTAATAATAATTCAAAACTAATCCTCTGATGTGCTCCTAAATTCACCGCCAGGAGAATATCATTTAGAGTAAATCCTTTTTCGATATAAAACCATAATCTATCCATCTCAATCCTATAATAATCGCTTATAAAACTGAGAAAGATATATCCTTCTGAAGCAAATTTCCTTTTTAACCCTACTTTTTTACCTTTCCCGTGGGTTAAGGCCATCTGCATACCATGAGTATTAGGCGGTAATCTTAATATACCAGCAACCCTGCTCCAATCCTCTTCTCCCTTTCGTAGGACGAAAATTAAACTAAGCGGTCTTTGGCTGTCCCCTGAGAAAAATAAAGCAGTAACAATATCTTCGGGATGGAATCCTCTCTGACGATAATTTAGTATTAACTTAGCATCTACACCAAAAAATTCACCGGCAACTGCCATTTTAAGCCTATCCAACTTTAGCTCCCCTTCCTCAAGAGAGATAGTCGGAGAAATACTCAAGACCACACAATAAGCGCTGCCTGCCATCAAAGCAAATATGATACCCACTAACAAAAAACAATTAATTGTTCTATACAAGGATTCAATATTTTGCTTTTTCATCATCTTTTTCATTCTATTTTTACCCTCCTTATTTTTTAATATAAAATAATATTTTTACCCACTGCTATTATACTAAATTTTACTCAAGAGTTTTATTATCCTTTAACCATCTTAGTAAAGTTAAATAAGAAGCAAAAATTGTGGTCAACAACTGCAGAAATGGAGAGATGAATATCATAAGGAACAGCCAACCAATAAAGCTTAACTTTGGCTCATAAAGAATGAAGGGGATCCCAAAATTCACAAAATCCGTGTTAGGGTCAAAGAACATGGGAACAGTCCTTCCCCACAATATTGTCATTACAAGGAAAGTAAAAATAGAAGTGACAAGTGCATAGTGTAGTGTTTTTTTAAGAATAAAAATTACCTTCCCCCGGTTCGAGTTAATAATTATTCTTTTTACGCTATACCAACCAATTGGGAATCCAAATAATATGCAGAAGAATGGTACTCCCATTCCCAAGCCAACACAAAAAATATCAAGGATAACAAAAATTATAAAGACAATTTTTATATCTAATTTAAAAATTTTATCCATAGTACTACTCGCTTAATAAAAAATTCTTATATTTTTTAAGTACTTATGTTTGTAAACCCCCAGCTCATCTATTTTTACTTAAATTAAAATGGTCCTTCCAAATATTTAGAGAGAACGGATTCCGGAGCATCAGGAGAGACCAACAAAGAAAAACAGGCCAGTGCGTGAATAAATTCTATAGGATAATCCATCTGACTCCAGACCTTAAATCCATCCTGGGCCAGCCAGGCAATACCTACTTTTTTATAATATTTAGGTTTTTTGATATCCCCTTCGGCCTGGCTGCAGGCGATTATACAGGGCTTCTCCTTTTCAAGATAAAAAGACCGAAAATAATCTAAAACGCTGACTGGGGCATTCCCCGCTCCAAAACCATAGACGCAAACTATCTTTTTATCTTCGCTGAGCTTTTGCTCTAAACCGGGAAGGCACATAAACCAGCTTATTCTTTCACAGATATTTCGTACCTTCTGCGAACTATAATTTAGAACCTTGTTTGTTTCATCAGAAGGAACATATTCTATATTTGATGCAAAACTTCCTCTCTTACTTTTGAGAGCCCAATCAGGATTAAAATAGACCGGTACGCCGTTAGTGGTAATAAATATATCCGGATGTAAGGCGTGGGCTTTATGTGCCCGGACGCCGGGAATCAATTTCCAATTACAATAAATCCATACTCCGGGAAAGTCTGAGCACACTACTTGGGCAGCCCCGCGTAGATTTACCGTAACATCTTCCGGCATATAGTCCAGGGTAAGTTGACTTCCGGTGATAATTATAGGAATGGGAACTTGAGGGAAACAAATACTAAGCCAGGATGATAAGTAGGCCATAGTATCTGTTCCGTAAAGAATAAGCACTCCGTCAAGCCCTTTTTGAAGTTCTTCCACTATAATAGAAGTGATCTTTATCCATTGTTCCGGACCAAGATTAGAACTATCTTCCCCCGGCATTCCCAAAGGTTCCCGACAGATTAATTCTATATTTTTATCCTGGAAAAATTTTTCTACATAACTATGCAGTGATTTAAACATTTTATTGTTCGGGCCTGTTGTAGCCTTTTTGCCCTTACCCTGAAAACCACTGACTATAGTCCCACCGGTAAAAATCACCAAAACTCGCTTTTTCCGCTGCATTCCTACCTCCTTACCATTTATAATATTCCCTAAAATAGTGAATTTTCGGCACTAACTAACTGGTAAATTTATTATTTTCGCCTAATAAAAAAGTATGCCATGCCAGATGACCGTTCTCTGCTAAGTTAATTTAAACTCAGCCCAGTGATAATTATTAGGCCCTTCTTTTTTTGCCAAATACATAGCTTTATCTGCACTTTTTATTAAAATCTCTCCTTCTTCCCCGTCATCAGGGTATAAAGCTATTCCAATACTTGTATTTATATATATCTTATTATCCCCGAATAAAAAGGGTTCCTTTAGAGAACTAAATATTTTTCGGGCAACATCTACAGTATTCTCTCTGGGTTGGGCAAGTCGGGGTAATAAAATAATAAATTCATCTCCTCCTAGACGACAAATGGTATCAGTTTTTCGAAGAAGCTTTCTGAACCTTTTTGCTACTCCTTGAAGCACCTGGTCTCCAATATCATGGCCAAATTTATCATTTACTTCTTTAAAATTATCCAGATCCAAAAACATCAGGGAAAATTTTTTCCGTTCTCTTCTGGCATAAGCTATTTCTTGTTTCATTCGATCATAAAATAACACCCGATTTGGTAATTTAGTTAGATAATCATACAAGCTAAGAAATTTTAATTTTTCCTCTGCTTGTTTCCTCTCGATTGCAGTAGCTATCTGTTGGGAAACAAATTCCATAAGTTTAATATCTTTTTTAGAATAAAGATTAGGATCAGTGTAGCTTTGTAAAACCATAGAACCGATAATTTTATTTTCTACCTTCAAAGGGACACCTAACCATACCTGTTTATTAGTTATAACATCAT
>DPXH01000063.1 GCA_003527405.1 Candidatus Sediminicultor tertius
GAAAATACCAAAGAACCGAAAGCTAACATTATACTCACACTCGCTTGCCCACAAGGTTTAATTTATACTTTCTGATAGTATCCGGAGATATTATATCACCTTTAGGGCTCTCAAAATATAAAGCATCAAAAGGGCATTGAATAATACAGGCTCCACATTGGATACAGCGAACTGAACCGCTGGGCATAGTAGTAATTTGTCGACTTTTATCTATTTTAAAACAATTCCTAGGGCAGACTTGTTCACAAAAACCAATTCCTTTACATTTTTCCCTATCCAGAATAACTCTTAATAATCTATCTTCGTGTAAGCTGCTTTTATATAAAGGAGTACTCCCCATTAAATCAATGCTTAGAATGAGAATAATAATTAGGGAAATAAAGCTCCAATGAAAGGTAAATCCCCAGGAAAAATTACCATAAGATAGTTGATAAAAAGTAAGAATGAATATAAAGACCGCCCATAAGATAAATTGAAATCCTCCTCTCCCAAAATCAAAGAAGATAAAACCAATCCGTTTTCCTTTAGAGCTTAATAAGTGTTGGTAGATAGGAAAAGAGATAAAGATTAAAAAGGATAGTAGCCATATTATAGATACAAGAGAGAGTATGTCTTTGGGCCAGAAGGGAATCATAATCAGAGAGGATACAACGGAAATGGGAAAGGCCCAGGCAACAGCCATTTCAATACGTTGAGGTAAGGGAAATTCAACTTCCCTCATTGGTAAGGTCTTCTGGAAATTATTCGTTATAAAGCGGGGAATATCTTTAGCATATACTGGCCCCCAGATTATCTCCCATCCAGTCTTGTTTTTAATTGTTTTAGCTTCGATACCACTGGCGGCAAGCTGGGGTAAAGTTACTTTTCGGTGAGCTACAAGTTTTTCGATGCCGCTGGTCTTAAGAATGGAAATAACATGATGATTGCTAAAATGTCCTCCGGTAGCTGCACACCAGACGTTGATTCCCCTACTATTTGCAATGAGCAAGTAACCATCGATTCCCCTTAAGGCCCTTTTTACTCTTTCTACGGTCAGGCGAAAATTACAGGTTAAAAACACGGGAGAATTTTGATCTGGATTTCCGATTTTAATTAGACCTGGTTTGCAGGGAAAAGGAAACATTCTTAATAAAGTTTCTATAATATTGATGATGATATAATTAAATATATTCATTTTTATTTTATTTTATTCCTCTATCTCTGCTTTTTGCCACTAATTCTATAAAATTTTCTATACTATTTAATTTTACCGATTCTATTGATAAGCCGCTTTCTTTAATCTTTTCCGGTAAGCTCTCTATTGAGTGTATAGTAGTTTGGGTAATAAGATATGTAATTATTAGCAGAGGAAATCTCGATATTTCATTTAAGATTTTCTTTAAAATATTTTTAGGTCTTACTTCATCAACAACAAGAAGGAGTCCACCTGGTTTTAATATTCTTTTTACTTCTTTTAAAGTATTAATTAATTCATTTTTAGTTAACTCTGAAAAGCAAAGACCACTCATTACCATATCATAACTTTCTGATTTTTCTCTTTCTAACTCTGCAACTCCCATTTCATATAATTCTATGTTTTGGTTAACATTTAATTTCTTTGCCTTCTTTTGAGCGATTTCTAACATTTGGGGATTAATATCAATTCCTTTTACCTTTGCACCTTTCTTCGCAGCCCTTAGGGTTAATGCTCCAGTCCCGCAACCCAGGTCAAGGACCTTCTGCTCCTTTTTTATATATGATGTTAGACGATCATAAACCTTATTTAATTTTCCCAGGGTAAGAATATAAATACCCTGATCATACCTGCTGGGGACAGATTCAAGTATTTTCATCAAAATAAATGTACTCATTTGAACATCTTCTTTAATAAAACTTAGAAATCCATCGTCTATGGTGATAGTAATTTATTTTTTCTTAAATTTTGGGAAAAACATCGGAACTCTTTTTTTATATTTGGAATAGTCTTTGCCAAAGCGGTTTTCCAATTCTGGTTCTTCAATTGCTTTTAGCTCAAGAAAATTAAATAAAATAAAAAGAGGGGTAAATATAAAAAACATAGAAATTGATCTATACAAGATACCAAGTCCAAACATTAAAATAAAAACACCACTGAGCATGGGGTTTCTGATATAAGAATAAGGTCCGGTAGTAACTAATTTTGGTGGTGGATTGAAAGGTACAGGTGTTCCCTTTACTCTAATAAAATGTAAAATTGACCATAACATTAAGAATAAACCTAAAGTGAGAATAAGTAAAGATGCAAAGATGTTTGATGGATAGGAGACAAATTTAGAAAAATGCAGGAGTTTATCAGTCCAAAGAGATACTATAATAAATAATCCAATAAGACTGAAAAAAAAGATTACCCCGATAGGAGTAAGAAAATTTCGAATTTTCTTACTCCCGGTAGCTGTTTTATAAAAAAGATTAATTACTTTGTTTCGGAAACTCGTAGTATTGGCCCCTTTTCTTAGTTTTTGAAAAAATCTTTTAAGATTTTATTACTATAAATAATAATCATTGGATTACGTATTCAAACAATCAATTACTGTTTTTAAATAAATGGCCATAAGTCCTTTATTTTCATCTCTTATCAGACAACCTTCCTCGTTTTCTTCTATTAATGCTTCGATCACATATTTTAAAACTTCTTATCCTTTGCCAAAGGCAATTTTAAAACGTTCCGCTGGGTCATCAAAAGTGACTTCATTTGGGTCAAAATGTTCCGGGTTAAATTCCCCACCAATCCATTCTAACATTC
>DPXH01000041.1:0-212 GCA_003527405.1 Candidatus Sediminicultor tertius
CCCACTGGATTACAGGGAGCAGTCTGTGAAAGTTATAATGACCATCGAATCGCTATGTCCCTGGCAGTCGCTGCTCTATTAGCCGAAGGAAAAACGATTATAAAAAATTCAGAATGTATAGATATATCTTTCCCCGGCTTTGAAAAAACTTTACAAAAATTAATTTAATAGTTTAATTGTAACCCAAAAAGTAAACAAAATGATGATGTAGG
>DPXH01000041.1:532-3625 GCA_003527405.1 Candidatus Sediminicultor tertius
CACGATGCATCGTGCCCACAAGGGAAATCACGCAATAATATAGCGAGGGCACAATCCATTGTGCCCCTACAATTTTATACAAAAAAAGTTATAAGTTTTACACTAACAACTATTAACTATCGACTGATTTTTTCCTCCTCCTCAAAAAAAGGGGGAGAGGATTAAGGTGGGGGTGTAGGGTAAATGAAAAAAGAAATAAACGGAAAGACCAAAATAATCGGGGTAATCGGTAAAAACATAGAAAATAGTCTTTCCCCACTTTTCCACAACCAAATAATATTAAAACATTCTTTAAACTTTTGCTATTTACCATTTAAAGTTACAGAAACCGATTTGAGTGAAGCCATTCAAGGTATAAGAGCCTTAAATATAAGAGGAGTAAATATTACTTTTCCTTACAAAGAGAAAGTAATTAAATTTTTAGACAAAGTGGAAGAATCTGCCCGAAGGATTGGAGCGATAAATACTATTGTCAATAATAAAGGAATTCTCACCGGTTACAATACCGATGTAATCGGCTTTAAGAAAAGCTTGCAGGAAGATGGAAAATTTACTATAAAAGGGGAAAAAGCAGTTATTTTAGGAGCAGGCGGGGCTGCTCGGGCAGTTGTTTATGCCCTTTTAGAGGAAGGGATAGAAGAAATAAGTATTTTTAACCGGACTTTAGAAAAGGCTGAAAAGATTAAACAGGCTCTTTCACCCTTTTCCCCAAAAAGCCGTATTGGTGTATTTTTTTTAGAGGAGAAAATGTTAAAAGATAAAATAAAAGAAGCTCATCTTTTAGTTAACACCACTTCTTTGGGAATGCCACCCCGGGTTGATAATACTCCTTTACCTGACGAAAAATTGTTTCACCCTAATCTCCTGGTTTACGATCTTATCTATCACCCGGCCAGGACTCTCTTTCTGAGACAGGCCGAGAGGACAGGAGCAAAGATAATTAATGGTTTACCGATGTTAGTTTATCAAGGTATAGAGAGTTTCTATCTCTGGACCGGCCTTAAACCGGAAGGGAAAGAAGTATTAGAAATGATTAAAAAAAGGGAGGGGATACAAAATGCTAAGATTTCTTGATGCGGGAGAATCACACGGAAAATGTTTGTTGGGAATAATAGAAGGATTACCAGCCGGACTTCCCTTAAGCGAAGAAAAAATCAATCTTGACCTGACGAGACGCCAGGGAGGGTATGGCAGAGGTGATAGGATGAAGATTGAACAGGATAAAGTAGAGATATTATCCGGGTTGGTAGAAGGGAAGACCATAGGAAGTCCCCTTGGTTTAATGATAAAAAATAAAGATTGGGAAAATTGGCAGGAAAAGGAATATCCTCCTTTGACTACTCCCAGACCGGGGCATGCGGATTTTTCCGGTGCCATAAAATACGGATTTAAAGATGTAAGGAAAGTTTTAGAAAGAGCCAGTGCTCGACAGACCGCCATGAGAGTAGCTATCGGTTCGGTTGCCAGCTCCCTTTTAGAAAAATTCAATATAGAAATTTACAGTTATGTATTAAAGATCGGTCAGGTTAAAGCAAAGAGAATTACTTCTTTTAATCGAGAAGTTAAAGAGGAAATTAATAAATCTCCCGTATATTGTGTAGACGGAATAGCATCGATTGGAATGTGCAGAGAAATTGATCGGGCCCGCGAGAAAGGGGATACTTTAGGCGGGGTATTTGAGGTGATAATTACCGGTGTTCCTATTGGCTTGGGAAGTTATGTCCAGTGGGATAGGCGTCTGGATGCTCGCCTAACTTCAGCTTTAATGAGTATTCCGGGGGTAAAGGCGGTAGAGATAGGCGAGGGAATAGAGGCCTCAAAGAAGAAAGGTTCGACTGTTCATGATGAAATCTTCACCCAAGAAGAATCAGAAAAAGATTCCTTTCGATATCACCGAAAGACCAATCGGGCTGGGGGCATAGAAGGAGGAATAACCAATGGGGAAGAGGTGGTAATTAGAGCTTATCTTAAACCCATACCTACTTTGATTAATCCCCTTCGTTCTATTGATTTTACCACTAAAAAAGAGACTAAAGCAATTTATCAAAGATCCGATATATGTGTTGTCCCGGCAGCCAGCATAGTGGGAGAGGCGGTAGCCGCTTGGGAGATAGCAGCTGCTTTTTTGGAAAAGTTTGGCGGAGATTCATTAGCCGAAATTAAAAAAAATTATGAAAATTATAAGGAGTCACTCCGGATGATATGAGAAAAAATATTATTATTACCGGATTTATGGGTACCGGCAAGAGTGTGGTGGCAAAAGAATTAGCCCGAAAATTAAAAATGGAATTTATAGATATGGACAAAATTATAGAAGAACGCCAGGGAGCGAGTATAGCAGATATCTTTGCCGGATACGGAGAAAAGTATTTTCGAGAACAAGAGAATAAATTAGTAAAAGAATTATCTAAAGAAGAAAATATGGTGATTGCTACCGGCGGTGGAGCTCTGCTTTCTTCGGATAATACCAGAATGTTGGGGCAGACAGGAGAGATTGTATGCCTTTACGCTGATTCCCGGACTATCTATAACCGGGTAAAAAGAAAGAACAATCGACCCCTTTTAAAAGGAGAAAATGTCTTGTGTAAGATTAATCGCCTTTTGGAAGAAAGAAAGAAGATATATGATAATATTAAGTGGAAGATTGATACTACCAATCTGAGCATTCAGGAAGTTACGGATAAAATAATAGCTCTTTTAAAGAGCGAAGGTTAGATAGATGAAAGAAATAAAAGTAAAAATTACGGAAGATAAGGAATACAAGGTTTGTATTGAAAAGGGAATTCTTATTAATTTAGGTGAGCATTTATCTAAAACGATAGAGAATAAAAGAATTATAATAATTACCAATCCTTTAGTAAATTGTTTCTATGGAGTTAAGCTATTATCTTCCTTGAAAAAGGGTGGATTTAATCTTGATTCAATAGATTTAATTGAAATACCCGATGGCGAGAAATATAAATCTCTATCTACGGCAAAATATCTCTATGATGAATTATTAAAAAGGAAAGCAGACCGAATCACTACCCTTATTGCTTTGGGAGGAGGAGTTATTGGAGATTTAACCGGATTTGTGGCGGCTACCTATATGAG
>DPXH01000041.1:4030-32129 GCA_003527405.1 Candidatus Sediminicultor tertius
GCTAAAAATATAATCGGGAGCTTTTATCAACCAAAGGCAGTTTACACCGACCCCGAAGTTTTGCAGACTTTATCAGATAAGGATATAAAAAATGGAATAGTAGAGGCTATAAAAATTGCAGTTATAAAATCTCCGGCCTTCTTTAAGTGGTTAGAAAAAAATATTAATCGATTATTAAAAAAACATAGGGACCTGCTATGTGAACTGGTTAAAGAAGCTGTTTCTTTAAAAGTGGATATAGTTTTAAAAGACCCCCGGGAAAGAGGATTGCGCAAAGTATTAAATTTTGGACACAGTATCGGCCATGCCCTGGAAGTAGAAGCAGGGTATCAAGATTTAAGCCATGGAGAGGCAGTAGCCCTGGGTATGTTAATCGAGACTAAAATAACCCGGAATAGAGGAATATGTTCGGAAGAGTTTGAAGGACAGATTAAACAAATCCTATCATTCTTACCATCTTCTTTGTTATCATCATCGGCAGCATCTTCTCCTCTGTCATCCCCGTCTTCTCCTTTACCATCCCCGTCTTCTCCTTTACCATTCCCGCATCCATCTCTGTCATTCCCGCGAAAGCGGGAATCTATATCCATATTTAAATACATCAAAAACATAGACTACAACCAGTTCTGGGAAACCTTAACTCTGGACAAAAAAAACTCTCAGGGTAAAATAACATTCATTCTACCAGAAGCTCTAGGGAAAGTTGCCTTAATTGACGACATAAACAAAGAAGAAGTAATAAAAGCTTTAGAAGAATTTAAAAAGGAGTGGAAATTATGCTAAAGATAGGAATAATCAATGGGCCAAACTTAAATACGCTGGGAAAAAGGGATCAGAAGATTTACGGAAATTTAACCTTGGAAGAAATGAATCACAAAATTGAATCTTTTGCTAAAAAGGAAGATATTGAACTAACTATAAAGCAATCTAATTTCGAGGGAGAGATTATCGAATCTATTCAGCAGTTCTCTTCTCAAGTGGATGGTTTAATTATTAATCCGGCAGCTTATACTCATTACAGTTATGCTATTGCCGATGCCCTTAGAGACTGTCCGATTCCGGTAGTTGAAGTTCATCTTTCCAATATATTTTCCCGGGAGGATTTTCGGGGGAAATCAGTAACTGCTCCCGCCTGTATAGGCCAGATTGCCGGATTTGGTTACCAGAGTTATATTCTGGCTATTTACGCCCTTAAGGATATATTGAAGAAACAGACTAAAATTTGATTTATAAAACCCATTTCAATCTCTATGCCATTCCTGGAGAAAGCAGGAATCCATAAACAAAGGAGAAGAACAAAATGGATAAAGAAGGCGACTTTAAAAAAATAACCATCATTGGTGTTGGCTTAATCGGTGGCTCTCTCGGATTAGCTCTAAAAGAAAATAGACCAAATTATAAAATTATAGGCGTAGATAGAAAAGAAATAATCGAAAAAGCAATTGCTCGAGAGGCTATTGATGAAGGAACAGTTAATCTCAAAGAAGGAATAGAAGAAGCTGATATAGTAATTATTGCTACACCTGTAAAAACGATTTTAGATTTATTGCCTAAAATCAGCCCCTTTCTTAAAAAAGGATGCCTGGTAACTGATACTGGCAGCACCAAAGGGCAAATAGTGGGAAGGGCTAAACAAGTATTATCTAAAGATGTCTTCTTTGTTGGCGGTCATCCTATGGCGGGTTCAGAAAAATGTGGCATAGAGGAAGCAAATCCCCATCTTTTTCGTAATAGAACCTATATCTTAACTCCTACTAAAAAAAGTAATTTAATAGCAATAGATAAGATATTTTCATTAATCAAGATGATAGGCGCAAATAGATTAGTTTTAGACCCTCTTGAGCATGACAGGATTGTTGGTGCAGTGAGCCATCTACCTCAGATTATCGCGGTTTCCCTAATCAATTCGATTGGCGAATTAGCTCTACGGGGAAAAAATACTAATTATTTTAGAGCTATCGGAGAGGGATTTAAAGATATGACCCGAATTGCCTCCAGTCCTTATAAGATATGGGAAGATATCTGCGTAACCAATCAGGAAAATATTTTGAAAATGATTAAGGAATTTAAAAATTATCTTAAGGTAATAGAAGATAAGCTCAAAAATGACCCCGGTAGTTTAAAAGAAGAATTTCAAAAAGCCGGTAAATTAAGAGAAAGCATATAGGGCATTAGCCAATTAACCGATTCACCAATGCACCAATTAATTGGTCGATAGTGAATAATCGTTAGTCGTTCGCATTAAATACAGGTTTTCAGTTGACAGTTCTCAGTTCTCGGTTTTCAGTAAGTAGTGGCGTATTACTATACACCTATCTTACTAATGACTGGTTAACTAATCCTTAACCGGTAAACTGGTAAACCGGGTAACTGGACAACTAATACATACAAGATACGATTCACGAGATACGGGATACGAATAAGGTTCCTATCTTTTTATTGAGAATTCCCCCTATTTATGCTATAATTTAACTGCCAGATGAGGGGAAAAATATGAGCTCTGCCAATAATAAAGATGAAGTAAAAAATGTAGCCGTAAACAGAAAAGCACGACATGATTATCATATATTAGATTCATATGAAGTAGGATTGGTCCTAAAAGGAACAGAAGTAAAGTCTTTAAGAGAAGGCAAGGTTAGCTTGCGGGAAAGTTTCGCTCATTTTGAAAATAACGAACTTTATATAATGAATATGCATATTTCCCCTTACGCCTTTGGCAACATATTCAATGTTGACCCCAGAAGGAAACGTAAATTACTTATGCACAAACGAGAAATTAACCGCTTAAGAGGGCAGATTGAGGAGAAAGGTTTAACCCTGGTGCCTTTGCGAATTTATTTTAAAAAAGGCCACGCCAAGATTGAATTGGCTGTAGCTAAAGGAAAAAGATTATACGACAAACGACAAGCATTAGCTGAAAAAGATGCCAGGAGAGAAGTAGAAAGAGAATTAAAGGATAAAGAATGGGGGCGATAGGTTTCGACAAGGATAGGAGAGGTAAGAACAGCGGGTCGAGGTTCCATGTCCTCGTAAAACCGTGGAAAAACAATAATTGCTAACAACGAACAATTAGCATTTGCAGCCTAATCAGGCTGCACGTCTGTACTGGTCTTGTGTCTACGAGACCTTTATGGGTGTAACCTAAAGTAGACTATCTTCTACCTTACTACCCCGGGAGACAGAAGAGAAAATTAGGGGCTGGCTCAATTTACATCCTGTCTATGGGAGGTAAAAAGAGCGAGAACCAAATCATAGACTACACTCGTAGCGGTTCTTACTGAAATATCTTTGGACGCGAGTTCGAATCTCGCCGCCTCCACCATTATTTATCAAATTTAGTTAAATAAATAAATCCGAAAAATAATTTTTCGGATTTTTTAATTATTAGATTAAAAAAGAAGGATAATTAAAAATAGATGTAGAATATATATAAAATTACCACGCTCCATGGGTTAATTGCAAAGATAGAAAAAGATAGATTCCCACTTTCGTGGGAATGACATAAGGAATTGTGGGAATAACATATAAGGTTGAAATTGCCGCGCTCTGATAAACCAGGGCAATGACTGACCATTATTGGAAAAAAATTGAATAATGTGAGCTAATCTGTTATAAATAGATAAGTAAAAAGTTGTTTCAGGTGGAAAGCTATTTATGGAATTCGTAAAAGATAAAAGATTAAATTTTATTATCAATATTGCCATTGGTATTGTCATTCTATTTTATGTATTGAGCAAGCTAAAGTGGTTGTTCATATATTTTAGTTTTGCTTTGATGTTAGCCTATTTCTTCGACCCTTTATATAAATTTCTTCTTAATAAGAAGGCCCCGAAGATATTGGCTATTATTATTGTCTTTGGAATAATAATAGCCCTGTTAATCCTAACTATATTTTTTCTAATCCCCAGCTTAATTAATCAGCTTAATGTTTTATATAAAGAGATTCCTAATTTTGTCGAAAATTACCAAAATCTAATTTTATCTATAAAACCTCAGCTTTCAAAATTCATAGATCCTGCTGATGTAGAGATTTTACTTAAAGAAAATTTATCTGAACTTCAGAAGAGTGTATTGGGTTTTTCCCAAACCATTATAATTTATTTGTCCAATATAGTTTCCAGTATTACTTTTGGTATAGTGATTGTCCCTTTAATTTTATTTTATCTAATGAGAGATATGTTTGTATTTAAAGAAAATTTATATATTTTCGTATCGAAGAAAAATAAAAAAGAATTCAAAGAAGTACTGGAGGAAATAGATTATATTGTCAGCGGTTTTATTCGTGGTCGAATAATAGTCTGCTTTATTGTAGGGACATTGATTGGTATAGGGTTGTACTTCTTAAATTTAAAATTTGCCTTGATTATCGGGATTGTTAGCGGAGTGTTTAACTTTGTCCCCTATTTAGGACCTATTGTGGGAGTTGTCCTGGCTTTAATTTTTGCTCTGGGCAGCCCCTGGTGGACATTGTTGATGATTGTAGTTTTATTTGTTTTAGTTAATCAGCTTGAGGCGATATATCTTAACCCAAATATCTTAGGGAAAGGGTTAGGTCTGCACCCCTTGACCGTAATCTTATCGATGTTAATTTGCGGTCAGTTGTTAGGAATATTGGGAGTGTTAGTGGCTGTTCCTTTGGCAGCTATTTTGAAAGTTTTATTCTTTAGATATTTAGCCCAGGAGGGATAGAATAGGTTATATGAAAAAAATATTCTATATAATTTTAATAACAGCTGTATTTGCTATTTTATTCTCTCTTTCTTCAATTTTTGCCCAATCTTCAGAAATAAAGATATTGTTAGACAATATACCTCTGGAAACAGTTGTCCCTTCAGTTATCGAGAATGACCGATTATTTGTTTCAGCTCGTAATGTGGTGGAAGCTTTAGGAGGAAGGATTACCTGGTTCCCGGCCTTAAAGTTGATGACCGTAAATATCAATGGTCGTACAGCCCGCTTAGTTATCGATGACCCTACTTTGGAGATAGATGAAAAGGTAATTTCTCTGGAAATACCAGCAAGAATTCTCGATAACCGGGTAATGATACCTTTAGAAGTGATAAAATTTATTGCCGAAGTAGATATTAAATGGGAGAATCAGACCAAAACTTTATCTATTAATACCATAAGACCTTATCTATTAAAAGTCAGAAGCTATTCTCACCCCGACAAAACCAGGGTGGTGATAGATTTATCTGAAAAGACAGAATTTAGAGCTGATAAATTAACCAATCCGGATAGAATTTTTATCGATATAATGGGGTCTATTGTAAAATTAGAAGATACTTTCAAACAGATAAAGATAGATGACGGAGTGGTAAAGACAGTAAGGACAGCTCAATTTAATGAGGAAATTACCAGAGTGGTATTTGACCTTTATCGGGAAGCAAAATATGAAGTTTTCAGCCTTATTGAACCCGATAGGGTGGTGATTGATATATTCAAATCAGGTAAAGAGGCAGCCATTTCCCAAACTCTTCTCGCCAAGCCTGAAGAAAAGCCTGCTCCCGGACCTGAAATAACCGGCAAGAGAGTAGTAATTATTGACCCCGGACATGGGGGGAAAGACCCGGGTGCGATCGGACCTACCCGCTTGAAAGAAAAAGATGTTACTTTGGGAATCGCTCTTTATTTAGAGAAATTATTAAAAGGGGCTGGTATCCCAACCTATTTAACCAGAAGTAAAGATGAATTTGTTTATCTGGAAAATAGAACAAATTTCGCTAACCAGAAAAATGGTTTTGTATTTGTAAGTTTACATGTTAATTCGGTTTTAAACCATCGTCCCAGTGCCGAAGGAATAGAAACCTTCGTATTAAGTTCCAAATATATCGGCGCTTCTGCCAGGGATGTAGCGGATAGAGAAAATAGAGCCAGCAGGGCTCACCCGGAGGTAGATACTGATTTAGCCTTAATTATCGCTGATTTAGAAGAAAGCGCTAACATTAAATATAGTCTCGATTTTGCAGATGTTGTACAGAAAAAATTAGTAAATTATCTAAAATTAGAAGATAGGGGAGTAAAGCAAGCTCCCTTTGTAGTACTAAAGGGAGCAAATATGGTAGCTGTTATTGTGGAGATTGGTTTTATTTCTAACCCCAAAGAGGAAAAGCTACTAAAAACTAGTAAGTTTAGAGAAAATGCCGCTCAAGCCTTGTTTGAAGCCATAAAATATTACATAGAGAATACCCCTGATAATGGTGGATAGGATTAATTATTATGGTTAAAAATAGAAAACTGAAGAATAAAAGAAATAACCCGAAAATTATCCCTTTAGTATTAATAATTTTAATACTCATAATTGTTGGCTATCTAATATTTAATAAATTTATTATTCCGGTATGGGAAAGATATACAGAAAAGCCTATTATTACTAAAGAAGTCCCTTATAAGGAAGAAGAAATAAAAGAAGTTCAACCTGTGCCGGCAGAAGAGCTGGTCGAAGTTAACCTTTACTTCTCTGATTCTCAAGCGATGTACTTAGTACCCGAAAAAAGAAAAATATCCCAAACCCCTTCTTTGGCCAGACAGGCAGTTATTGAGCTGATAAAAGGTCCGGAAAGTTCCGAACTCTATCCCACGATTCCCGGAGGAACGCAAGTCAATGAAGTATATATTGTTGATGATATTGTTTACATAGACCTATCTGAGGAAATATTAAAAAATCATCCCGGTGGAAGTAGTGGCGAATTGATGACTGTCTACTCTATAGTAAATACTTTAACCGAAATTCCTCCCATTAAAGGTGTGCAAATATTAGTGGAGGGAAATGAGGCGGAGAGTTTAGTCGGACATATAGATATCAGCATGCCTTTGCTTAGGGACGAAGATTGGATTAAACCATAAACTAAATAAATAATGTCGAAAAATAAGGAGTGATGGAGATAAACATTGCTGATTTATATCTGATTTTTAGAAATGAGATTATAATAATTGCTTTTATCACCTGGGTTTTCAATCAGAGCTTAAAGCTAATAGTATTTTATGCTACTGAAAAAAAATGGGATATTAGAAGATTTGTTGGGGCAGGAGGGATGCCCAGCACTCATTCCGCCCTTTCTGTGTGTGTGGCTACTACCATTGGCATAAAAGAAGGCTGGGAATCTCCTTTGTTTGCTTTAGCTATAGTGGTCGCTTTTATTATTATGGCCGATGCAGCCGGAGTAAGGAGAGAAACGGGAGAACAGGCTAAAGTATTAAATAAAATTATTTTAGAATTTTTTAAAGAAATAAGAATAAAAGACAAGCGTTTTAAAGAGTTGGTCGGGCACACCCCTTTTGAAGTTATAGTGGGAGCTTTTATTGGAATCATAATGGCCTGGATATTATGCACAATAATTTAGTTTAACTTGATTGTATAAGAATTTCCTTTTTCCGTAATCCCTGCTTAGTAGATACGTGCTTAGCAGAGTAAACATAAAGCAGTAAAACAAAGAGGGCACAATTTATTGTACCCCTACAAAAGAAAATGAGGAGCACGGTGTGCCGTGCCTTCTTGTACTAACGACTATTCACTATTCACTAACGACTAATTTAAGAGGTGATTTTATAGATTTGGAAAAATCAAAAAAAGAACGTCTGGATATATTACTGGTCGAAAAGGGATTTTTTCCCACCAGAGAGAAAGCTAAACGTGCTATTATGGCGGGAGAAGTTTTGGTGGAAGGGGAAAGAGTCGATAAATCAGGACAAAGGATCAAGGTTAAAAGCAACATTTCAGTAATAAAAAAGGAGACTGCTTTTGTAAGCCGGGGTGGAGAAAAATTAGAAAAAGCCCTTAATATCTTTAATGTCAATGTCCAAGGAAAGAGAGTAATTGATGTAGGTGCATCTACCGGGGGCTTTACTGATTGCCTCTTGAAATCCGGAGCTAAAAAAGTTTATTGTATAGATGTAGGCTACGGGCAGTTAGCCTGGAAACTGCAGAAAGATAGCCGAGTAGTAATTATGGATAGAACCAACATTAGATACCTTACTGCCGATAAATTTGATGACCTTTTTGAATTGGCTGTCATAGATGTCTCATTTATTTCGTTAGATAAAGTTTTGCCAGCAGTGTATAATCTACTTAAGGGAAAAGGAGAAGTGGTGGCTTTAATCAAACCACAGTTTGAAGCAGGCCGGGAGTTTATCCAAAAGGGCGGAATAGTAAAAAAGGCAGAAGTCCATCAGATGGTAATCGAAAGAGTTGGCGATAAGGCGCAAGAAATGGGTTTTAGTATTCAGGGTTTAACTTTTTCTCCCCTAAAAAAAACTTCCGGTAATATAGAATATCTCATCTATTTAGTGAAAAATTCTGAAGAAGATAAGATAAAGAATTTTCCGCAAATTGTTGAAGAAGTGACAAAACAAGCTCACCAGGAACTCTCTCCCAGAAAATAATATTTGGAGTGAAGTTTTTGAACATAAATGAAAATGGTGTTTTAGTCTTTATTTTATTTATTAGCGGAGGGATAATCTGCCTGTTTCTATTTATCAAGATAGGCAATTGGTTAAGGGCCAAGAGATTAAGGAAGAGGTTTTCCAAGAGCAGGCAGGCGGAAAAAGAAGCAGAGAAAATATTAAAGAAGAACGGTTACGTGATTTTAGATGCTCAAAAAAGTAAACCACTCCTTATAACTATCGGAGATAAGATTCATCGCTACCTGGTGCGGATAGATTATTTAGCGAGGAAGAGAGGGAAGGTCTACGTAGTAGAAGTTAAAAGCGGAGAGAAGATTCCCTATATTACCAACCGGGAGACCCGAAGACAGATGTTAGAATATTACCTTGCTTACCAACCGAGTGGTATTCTTTTATTAAATATGAAAAATAAGAGTATTTCTGAAGTAAAATTTCAATTCGAAAGTACTATACGTCAAAAAGTAATAAAGTTAGTGTATTTTTTGGCAGGAGCAATTTTTAGTTTGATCTTATATTATTTGCTTCAAGGAGGGTGGAGATGAAATTAGACAGCGTGGGTTTAATAGTAAATTATAAAAAAGAAAAGACTCGCGAAACTACCTGCAGGATAATTGATTGGCTAAATTCTAAAAAACTGAAAGTTTGCATAGAAGGAAATATGGGCGAAGAAATAGGAAAGAAAGAATTAAATTGCCCTACTGAAAAATTTCTTAAAGAAGTTGATCTAATAATCTCTTTGGGGGGAGACGGAACTCTCCTTAGAGCGGCTAGATTGGCCGCTGCCGAAGATATACCGGTTTTTGGAGTGAATTTAGGAGGATTAGGCTTTCTGACTCAAATTGGCATCGATGACCTGGAAAAGTCTTTAGAGAAACTGTATCAGGGGAGATATTTTCTTGATAAGAGAATGATGTTAAGTTGTACAGTGAAAAGAAAAGAAGAAGAGATTAAAAAATTTACTGCTTTAAATGATGTAGTTATAGGTAAGGGAGCTTTTGCCCGAATTATCTGCCTGGCTACTTATGTAAATAATGATTATGTTATCACTTATTCGGCTGATGGATTGGTGGTCTCTACCTCTACAGGTTCTACCGCTTATTCTCTTTCTGCCGGTGGTCCTATTGTCAATCCCAATATAAATTCTATAATTCTTACCCCTATCTGCCCCCATACTTTATCTGCCCGGCCTTTTATTGTCGGTGAAAATGACCAGGTAAAAATAACTTTGGAATCAAGCGAAGAAAAAGTAATGGTAACCATAGATGGGCAAGAGGGCTTTATTTTAAAACCAAAAGATGAAGTGATAATAAAAAAATCAGACCATAAAGCTCGATTAATTACCTTTGAAGAAAAGAGTTTTTATGCTATTTTGCGGGAAAAATTAAGCTGGAGCGGGCAGATTAATAAGTGATAAGTAACGAGTGATGAGTGAAGGTAGAATAATGACGGATAGCAAAATTAGTTTGAAGTGTGGAGCGCCTAGTAGGGAAGAGTTAACTGGTTACTATAACCCAAAAAGTAAACAAAATGGTAAGGGGCACGATGCATCGTGCCCACAGGAGAAATTAGTTAATAATATGGTGAGGGCACAATTCATTGTGCCCATACAATATAATTATAATTAATTTTATTTCCAACGCGATACAAGAATAACCTGTTGAAAAAATTTTTTCTTTCAGGGAAATAACCATGTACTATCTATTTAGATAATTACATTATTAATGGTTAACTAATTACTTAACTATACTATAAGGTGGATGCAGAAATAAATGTTATTTCAATTAAATATAAAGAACATGGCTTTAATAAAAGAATTAAATATTGAATTTGAGGAAGGATTAAATGTTTTAACCGGTGAGACCGGAGCCGGGAAATCTATTATTATAGAAGCAATAGATTTTATTTTGGGAGGTTACGCCGCTTCCGATTTAATTCGAAACGGAGAAGACAGTTTGATGGTAGAAGGACTGTTTCTGTTAGCTCCTCCGGAAAAAGAGCTGATAAATAGTTTGAATTCAGATATAGAAATTGTTGATAAAGAGGGGGCTTTACTTATTAGGCGGGAGGTTAATAAAAAAGGACGGAGTAAATGCTGGGTTAATCAGAGGTTGATAAATTTATCCACACTTCGAGAGATTAGTACATTTTTAGTTGATTTACACGGTCAGCATAACCATCAATCTCTTTTGGACCCTTCCAAACATATTGACCTGATGGATAACCTGGGTGGAGACAAAATTATTAAATACAGAAAAGAATTATCTGATAATTATCGAATGTGGCGGGAAAAGAGCAAAAAGTTATTCCAATTATTAAAAGACAAAGAAGAAAATTTAAAAAAAATAGATTTTCTAAAATTTCAGTTAGAAGAAATAGATAAAACATCTTTAGTTAAAGGCGAGGACAAGACTTTAGAAGAGGAAGAGATGATTTTAAAAAATGCGGAAAAAATTATTGAGACCATGGAAAAAGCTAATTTTATTTTCTGTGAAGGCGGGCCAGAACAAGTCTCGGTAAGAGATTCTTTAAACGAAGTTTCCGCAGATTTAGGAGAAATTGCCTCGCTAGACCGACGGATAGAAAAGATAAGAGAAAATTTAAAAGAAGTAGGATATCAATTTGAGGATATTGTAAATGAAATTATAAAATATAAAGATGAAATAGATTTGGATAGCCGAAGATTAAAAGAAGTGGAGGGAAGATTAAATCTGATTAATAGTTTAAAGAGTAAATATGGCTCCACTATCGAAGAAATATTAGAATATCGGCAAAAAATATATCAGGAATTAGAGGTCATCGATTGTAGTGAAGATAAATTAAAAAAATTAAATAAAGAAGTTAATTCTCTGAAAGACTTAATTGCCACTATTTCTCACCATCTAAGCATCAATCGGAGAAAGATTGCCGATGATTTACAAAAGATGGTGGTAAGAGAATTAGAAGATTTAAATATGAAGAGATGTCAGTTTAAAGTTTCAATCAATAATTACAAAGATAATAACGGAATAGAAATAGAAGGCAAAAAATATAAAGTAGGTCCAAAAGGGGTAGACAATATTGAGTTTATGATTTCTCCTAATGTAGGAGAAAAATTGCGCCCTTTAGCTCGAATTGTTTCAGGGGGAGAGGTTTCGAGAATAATGTTAGCTTTAAAATCAATACTTTCCGAGGTAGATCAAGTTCCGACGTTAATCTTTGATGAAATTGATAGTGGGGTAGGGGCACGCTTGGGTGAGATAATCGCTCAAAAACTGAAGGCGCTTTCCCAAAAAAGACAGGTAATTTGCGTGACTCACCTACCTCAGATAGCCTGTAGGGCTGGGAGGCATTTTTATATTGAAAAATATATTTTAAATAATCAGACCGGGATAAGGGTAAAAGAGATGGAAGGAGAAGAGCGGGTTAAAGAGATTGCCCGCATGTTAGACGGGAGTCAGATGGGCGAGATTACTATCCAGCATGCCCAAAAAATGTTAGATAGATAGAATAGCGAAGAGCTTGTAGCGTATAGGTGCGGGCAAGAAATGCGGGAGGGAATAGAGTATATTGCGTATAGCGCGAGGAAGGAAGAAGGCAGAAAAATTATTAGCAGATAGAAAGTGGGGGTTCGATTCATCGAACTTGTTTCGGGTCGGATAAATCCGACCCCTACAAGAGACAAAAAAGAAAAGAAAAAGGAAATAGACAAAATATAAGTATTGGATAGAATGTAGGTAGCAATAATAATTAATATAAAATTGAATTCAATTGGTGAATTGGTGAATTGGCTAATTGGAAAATTAGGATAAGGTTGTTTGTTTATGAAAGAGAAGATTAATACAAATAAAGATAAATGGCTGCAGGAAATTGCCACACAAAAGGAGATTCAGAGCACTCTAAAGGCAATTATCCATTCTACCGATGATGCTATTTCAGTAGTAGATGAAAATGGTTTACATACTATTATTAATCCTGCTTATACCCGGCTTACCGGTTTAATCGAAGAAGATGTTTTAGGGAAACCACCTACTATTGACATTGCTGATGAGGGTGAAAGTATGCATTTAAAAGTACTGAGAACCAGAAAATCAGTGCATGGTGTAAGGATGAGGGTTGGACCTAATCGCAAAGAGGTGATAGTAAATGTTGCTCCTGTAATAGTAGAAGGAGCATTAAAGGGTAGTGTGGCGGTGATACATGATGTTTCGGAAATAGAATATTTGAACAAGGAATTAAAGAGGGTCAAACAAAGGGTCAGACATTTAGAATCGAAATATACCTTTGAAGATATTGTAGGGAAAAGCAGGGGAATGATTATCGCTAAAGAACAGGCCAGGAAAGCTGCTCGAACTCCAGCGACCGTATTACTTCAGGGGGAAAGTGGAACCGGGAAAGAACTCTTCGCTCACGCCATACATCATATTAGTAAAAGAAAAAACCAGCAATTTATTCGGGTAAACTGTTCTGCTTTAGTGGATACTTTATTAGAAAGTGAACTATTTGGCTATGAGGGAGGTTCATTTACCGGAGCCAAGAAGACCGGAAAGAAGGGACTATTCGAAGAAGCCAACAAGGGGACTATATTTTTAGATGAAATCGGAGTGATGAGCCTGAATTTACAGGCTAAGCTATTGAGGGTGCTTCAAGAAAAAGAGATTATAAGAGTAGGGGGAAGGAGCCCTATTAATGTGGATGTTAGAATAATATCAGCTACTAATATTGATTTAAAAAATGCGGTAAAAGAAGGAAGGTTCAGAGATGACCTTTATTACCGATTATATGTTATTCCTATCTATATACCTCCTTTAAGGGAGCGGAAAGAAGATATGCCTCTCTTGGTTAATAATTTGATCAGAAAATATAATCAGGATTTTGGAAGAAACATAAAAGGTATTTCGCCGGAAGCATTAAATATATTATCAGATTATTCCTGGCCGGGGAATGTAAGAGAATTAGAAAATGTAATTGAAAGAGCAGTAATAAACATGAAATTAAGTGAAGAATTAATTTTGCCCAAACATATTCCTCCCTTGACTGAACTAAATAAACTGGAAACAATCGAAGAAAAACTAATTACCAGTTCCAAGCCTGGCAATTTAACTGATTATAATTTAGATAAAAATAATTTAAAGAAGATAAAAGATGATACGGAAAGGATAGCCTTAATAAATGCTTTGAGATCTACCAATGGAGAGAGTTTACTGGCAGCAAAAAAGTTGGGAATCAGCCTGAGAAGTTTTTATTATAAAATCAAAAAGTATAATATTAAGAAAATATATGAGTATAGATAAAAGTTAAAAGCGAAAAACGTAAAACCATAATTCAAAATTCAAAACTTTTTACATAAACTATTGCTTTTAGTGTAGGGGGCGGATTCATCCGCACCGATAAATCGAACCCCTTTGATAGGCGAAACACTTGTCCTACGGTTTTATATTGAACATTGAGGGCGTATGCAATACGACTCTACCAACCAACTTACTAATTTTATATGAGATGCAAATTAGTTTCACACCGTAGGCCTAGGCCATGTATAATGCAATTTATAGACACAAATTGCACAGACTGCAATAAATTGCAATAAAATGCAGATAAATACAAAAAACAAAATATTTTATTTATTTATAAAATGGCTTTTAGCAGTTGATAAAAGCCATTTTTTGTTTTATTTCCCTTACTTGATAAATTGGCACAAAAATTGCTTAATAATATAGTTAACTAGTTAAATATAATATATATATTGATAAAGTAAAAAATAAAGTAAAAAATAAAAAGGGGTGGAAAAATGTCTATAAATACTAAGGAATTTTACTCTATCTTAGCTTCAAAAATGGAAGCTTCAGCTATTCGGGAGATTTTAAAATTAGTTCAAAATCCGGAAGTGATTTCTTTAGCGGGAGGAATGCCGGATCCCATAACTTTTCCGGTAGAAGAGATAAAGGAAATATCCCAGAATATTTTTAATAAAAAAAGTGCTCAAGCCTTACAGTATAGCAATACCGAAGGATTACCCGAATTAAGACGATGTATTTTAGATCACCTGGCGAAAGATGGAAATAATGGGGAGTTAGAAAATATAATTATTAGCTCCGGTTCGCAACAAGGATTAGATTTAGTAGGTAAAACATTTTTAAGTCCCGGAGATGTTGCCATAGTAGAATTGCCCAGTTATTTAGCTGCTTTAAACGCTTTTTATAGTTATGGGGGAGAATTAGTAGGTATACCCATGGATGATGAAGGCATGCAGATGGATATACTAGAGGAAAAACTTACCCAGCTTAAAAACGAAGGTAAAAAAGTTAAGTTCATATATACTATTTCCAATTTTCAAAATCCTGCAGGAGTAACCATGTCTCTGGCTCGACGAAAGAAAATAATCGAAATTGCTCATAAATTTAATGTATTTATTGTAGAAGATAACCCTTATGAAAAACTCAGATTTGAAGGAGAACCAACCCCCTCTATATATTCTTTGGAAAAAAATGGTTCTGTTATTAGCCTGGGTACTTTCTCTAAGATATTATGTCCCGGGTTGCGGCTGGCCTGGATCTTGGGTAATAAAGAAATAATAAGGAAGATAGCCATACTGAAACAGGCAACCGATTTATGTACCAGTATCTTAAGCCAATTAATCGCTTGTGAGTACTGTCAATCAGGTAAATTAGAAGAAAATATCAAATCTAATGTCCAAATTTATAAGAAAAAAAGAGATACCATGCTAAATGCTTTAGAGAAATATTTCCCAAAAGAGACTGTCTGGACCAAACCGCAAGGCGGATTTTTTGTAGTTGCTACTTTGCCTGAGTATATAGATACCGGAGAGATGTTTAAAGAAGCAATTGAAGAAAATGTGGCCTACGTGCCCGGTGCTCCATTTTTTGCTGACAGAAAAGGCCAAAACACCATGCGGCTTTCTTTCTGTTTTCCAAGTGCGGAAGATATTGATGAAGGAATTAAAAGACTGGGAAAAGTAATTAAAAAGAGAATCAAAAATTAAGAAACCTAATTAATATATCGTATATCGTATATAGCATATAGCAAAGAAAGAAAGAAAAAAGAAGAAGAAAGAAGTTAGAAGATAGAAAAAAATATTAGCAGACAAAAAGTAGGGGTTCGATTCATCGAACCCGTTTCGGATCGAATAAATTCGACCCCTACATTAAAAGCAATGGTTTATGTAAAAAGTGTAAAGTTTTGAATTATGGTTTCGCACTTTTCGCTTTAAGCTTTTCACTGTAAATGATAAATGTTAACTGAAAATTTGTATTTAATACTAACGACTATTCACTATTCACTAACGACTAATTTAATTGGTAAATTTATAATAAAGAGGTGATAAGAAAAAGATGTTAAAAACTTTTGATGAAGTTTTAAACAAGGCTAAGGATTATGGTCCTAAAAAAATGGCAGTAGCTTCTGCCGGCGCAGAAGATGTGTTAAAGGCAGTCGAGGCTGCCCGAAAGGAAGGACTTGCTGATTCAATTTTAGTCGGTGATAAAAAAGAAATTATTCGGATAGCTGATAAACTAGGTATTGACCCCGCTAATTATGAGATAATTGACCGGCTTGATAAAACAGAAGCAACCAGGTGTGCGGTAGAATTAGTACGAAATAAAAAAGCCTCCATATTAATGAAAGGCATGATAGGGACAGCAAGGATATTAAAGGCTATTTTAGATAAAGAGATTGGTTTGCGGACCAATAGGATGCTCAGTCATGTTTATACTCTGCAGATTAAAGGTTATGATCGTCTACTTACTATGACTGACGGGGCAATGAGCATCAGTCCTAATTTAGAACAGAAGGCTCAAATAATTCAGAATGCTATCTTTTATGCCCATTCAATGGGGATAGAGAAACCCAAAGTGGCAGTTGTTGCCGCATTGGAATTAGTAAATCCGGATATGCCGGCGACTATCGACGCAGCCTGTTTAGCTAAAATGAGCGAGAGGGGACAGATTGTGGGCGGGATAGTAGACGGACCGCTGGGTTTTGATAATGCTATTTCTAAAGAAGCTGCAGAACACAAGGGAGTTGAAAGTCCGGTTTCCGGGGAAGTAGATATTGTATTGGTGCCAAATATTGAATCAGGAAATATTTTTGCCAAAGGTTTAGTCTATTTGGCTAATGCAGTACCGGCAGGATTGCTTTTGGGGGCAAAAGCCCCGGTAGTATTAGTATCCCGCTCAGATAGTGCTCAGTCAAAATTATATTCTATAGCCCTGGGAGTATTAATGAGTGAGATGAATGAAATTAAATAAGATTGAGTGATCTAAGAGAGGTGATATTTAATGGTCAAAAATTATAAAATATTAGTGATAAATCCCGGTTCTACTTCTACTAAAGTAGCATTGTTTTCTAACGAGCAATTACTATTTGATAAAAAGATTGAGCATAGCAATGAAGAATTGCACGTTTTCCCCAAGATTATCGACCAATATGAATTTCGCCTGGACATAATATTAAATTTCTTAAAAGAAAAAGGCATTGACCAATCTGCTCTCGATGCGGTAGTTGGTAGAGGGGGATTATTAAATCCTATTTCCAGCGGCACTTACCGCGTAAATGATAAAATGTTAGAAGACCTTCGTAAGGGAGTACGCGGAGAACATGCCTCTAATTTGGGAGGATTGCTTGCTCACGGAATTGCCGAGAAGTTATCCATCCCTTCTTACATAGTTGACCCTGTAGTAATTGATGAAATGAAACCTGTTGCCCGAATTTCCGGTATGCCAGAAATTCCCCGAATCAGCATACTCCATGCCTTAAACCAGAAAGCAGTCGCGCGAAAAGCAGCTTTAGATTTAGATAAAAAATATGAGGCGGCAAATTTTATTATAGCTCATTTGGGTGGAGGGATTTCAGTTGGCATACATTGCAAAGGAAAAATTGTTGACGTTAATAATGCCCTAGACGGAGAGGGTCCTTTTACTCCCGAGAGGAGTGGTGGAGTACCTGTGGGTGCTCTGGTAGAACTTTGTTTTTCCGGAAAATTTACTAAAGATGAGATTAAGAAAAAGATAAAGGGTAAGGGTGGATTGGTAGCTTATTTAAATACCAATGATGTTAGAGAAGTAGTAAAGATGATCGGACAAGGAGATAAAAAAGCAAAATTGATATTAGAGGCTATGGCTTATCAAGTAGCTAAAGAAATCGGAGCAGGGGCTACAGTATTAAAAGGTCAGGTAGACGCTATTATTTTAACCGGAGGGATAGCTTATAATGATGAATTTGTTAATATGGTAAGATATAGAGTAAGTTTTTTATCTTTAGTCATGGTGTATCCGGGAGAGGAAGAGATGCTGGCTTTATGTGAAGGAGCTTTAAGAGTTCTAAAGGGAGAAGAGGTGGAAAAAATATATTGAATAATGTAACAAGTAAGAGGATAAAGATATTTGTTGGAGGTTTTGGAAGCGGAAAGACAGAGATTGCTATTAATTATTCGATATATTGTCGAAAGAGTTATAATCAGGTAGCTATTGTGGACTTAGATATTGTTAATCCTTATTTTAGAACTCGAGAAGCAAAAAATGCTTTAAATCTTAAAGGGGTAAAAGTAGTTGCCCCTGAAGGTAAATTAACTTATGCTGATTTACCTTTAATCTCTCCGGAAATAAAGGGTCTGATTCAGAATTTGGATTATTGTCTAATTCTTGATGTGGGAGGAGATGATGTAGGAACAGTTGTTTTGGGTAATTTTAAATCTTTTATAGAGGGGTCAGATTATGAAATGCTGCTGGTAGTAAATCCTTACCGACCTTTTACTCAAAGCCTATCTCAAATCAAGCAAATGGCCCAGGAAATAGAAAATACATCTCGATTGAAAATTAGCGGAATAGTGAGCAATCCTAATTTAAGCAGGGAAACAGAAGAAAAGATAATTAAACAAGGTCACATCTTAATAAAGCAAGCATCTCAAAAATTAAATTTACCTATTAAATTTATCTGTATAGATGAACGATTTTCAAAAAAGATAGGAAAGGATAATTTTGTAGAACCAGTATTTTATATAAAACGTTTTATGAGTTTACCGTGGGAGTAAGTTTAAAAAAAGGAAGGAGGAAAAAATATGGCAAAAATTGTAATTGATGAGGAAAGATGTAAAGGATGTGAATTGTGCCTGGCAGCTTGTCCTAAACATATTTTAGTTATGTCTGAAAATTTTAATAAAAAAGGTTATCACCCGGCTAAACAGATTAACCCGGAAGAATGTACCGGCTGTGCTTTTTGTGCCATGACCTGTCCGGATGTTGCCATTGAAGTATTTAAATAAATTAGTCGTTAGTGAATGGTGAATAGTTGTTAGCGTTAAAACATAATACACAATTAGAGCCCTTAAATACAGTTATTTACTATTAATTGGTTTAAAAGTTAGATTTTTAATAAGGAGGCTTAAAAATGGGAGAAAAAATGTTAATGAAAGGAAATGAGGCTATCGGAGAAGCTGCAATTCGCGCTGGCTGCCGATACTATTTCGGTTATCCGATTACTCCTCAAAGCGAATTAACTGCCTATATGGCAAAAAAATTACTAAAGATGAAAGATGCTGCTTTCGTACAAGCAGAGAGTGAAATTGCAGCCATTAATATGGTTTATGGAGCTGCTTCTACGGGAGTAAGGGTTATGACTTCTTCCTCAAGCCCGGGAATAAGTTTGAAACAAGAGGGGATTTCCTATATTACCTGTTCTGAAATACCTTGTGTGGTGGTTAATATGCAAAGAGGCGGCCCTGGTTTAGGAGATATTCAACCAGCTCAAAGTGATTACTTTCAAGCTGTAAAAGGAGGAGGACACGGAGATTACCATTTAATAGTACTAGCCCCTTCCTCAGTGCAAGAGTTGGTAGATTTGACTATGGATGCTTTTGATTTAGCAGATAAATATACAAATCCGGCAATGATATTAGGTGATGGACTTTTAGGACAGATGATGGAAGCAGTAGAATTTAAAGAAAGACCAAAAGTCGAACTTCCAGATAAAAGCGGATGGAACTTGACCGGATGCAAAGGAAGGGAACATCGCTATGTCGTTTCTTTTGATTTAGACCCGAATATTTTAGAAAAATGGAATCTAAACATAAATGAAAAATATAAGAAGCTTAAAGAAAAAGAAGTTAGATACGAAGCTGTAAATCTGGAAAATGCAGATTTAGTGATTGTAGCTTATGGAACAGTAGCTCGTATTGCAAAAACTACAATCCAAATGGCCAAAAAAGAAGGAATTAATATTGGATTAATCAGACCAATTACCTTATTCCCCTTTCCCGAAAAGATAATAGCAAGTACCGCCGTGAAGACAAAGAAATTTTTAACAGTGGAAATGAGTTTAGGTCAAATGGTTGAAGATGTAAAATTGGCGGTAAACGGAAAAGCGGAAGTCAACTTTTACGGTCGAGCCGGTGGAATAATACCTTCCCCGGAAGAGATTTTAAAAGAGGCAAAGAAATATTTGTAAAGTAAATTACTAAATAATTTTTATACTATTATGGAGGTGGATTTTGTATTATGAAGAAAGTATTTGGACGACCAGAATCCTTAACGGAAGTTCCTTTTACTTATTGCCCCGGCTGTCATCACGGAATTGCTCATCGATTGGTAGCTGAGGTTTTAGATGAATTTAAGGTTCGGGAAAATACTATAGGAGTTTGTCCTGTAGGATGTTCGGTCTTTGCTTATCTATTCTTTAATGTTGATATGATATGTGCAGCGCACGGAAGAGCTCCGGCAACTGCTACCGGTATTAAAAGGGTAAAACCCGATTCAATTGTATTTACTTATCAAGGTGACGGAGATTTGGCTTCGATTGGTACTGCAGAAATAGTACACGCTGCCAATAGAGGTGAAAATATTACTGTTATTTTTATAAACAATGCTATTTACGGGATGACCGGGGGGCAAATGGCCCCAACTACTTTAGTCGGTCAAGTAACCCAAACTTCTCCCTATGGAAGAGATCCGAAGACTATGGGTTATCCTATCAAAATGGCTGAAATGTTATCTACTTTAAAGAGGGCTGCTTATATTTCTCGGGTAGCTTTAAACAAACCGGCGAATATAATAAAGGCTAAAAAATCAATCAAAAAAGCATTTCAAGTACAATTAGATAAGAAGGGATTTTCTATGGTGGAAATTTTATCTACCTGTCCCACTAACTGGGGTTTAAGTCCGATTGAGGCCTCTAAATGGTTAGAAGAAAATATGATTCCTTATTTCCCTTTAGGTGAATTTAGAACTCCCGAGGAGGTGGCTTAGATGTTGGAAGAAGTCATTATCGCCGGATTTGGCGGACAAGGATTAATGTTAATGGGTAGGTTGTTAGCTTATGCAGGAATGTTGGAAGGTGAAAAAGTTGCCTGGATGCCTTCTTATGGTCCGGAAATGAGGGGAGGAACAGCTAATTGTACAGTAATAATTTCTTCAGAAGAAATTGCTTCCCCGGTTGTGCACTATCCTAAATCAGTTATTGCCATGAATGGGCCTTCTTTAGATAAATTTGAAGAGACTGTTCAGAAAGACGGGTTGATTGTGGTGAACAGTTCTTTGGTAGAGCGGGAGGTAAATAGAAACGATGTTGCCGTAGTTAGAGTTCCTGCAAATGATATAGCCAATAAATTAGGAAATCTAAAAGTAGCTAATATGGTGGTTTTAGGTGCATATGTTAAAAAATCAGGAGTAGTAAAATTGGAAACCATATTTAAAGTTTTAGAGAAAACTCTAACCGGACCTAAGCAAAAATTAATCGATATAAATAAAGAAGCTTTAAAGCAAGGAGCAGAATTAGTAATAGAGTGATAAAAAATAAAAACTTAAAGTAAGGAACGAAAAACCATAATTAAAAAATTAACTTTTTAATAAAGGATTGTTATTAATGTAGGGGGCGGATAAATCCGCCCCGTATTTTTTTCTTGCATGATAAACGCTACCTATTATATACTAAAATACGCAATACAACACATTAATAAAGAAAGGGGATAAATTAATGGTTAATGAAAAAAGATTGATAGAATCTTTTATGGAATTAGTTAAGATAGACAGTGTGTCCAGAGAGGAGAAGAAAATTGCAGATTTTTTAGTAAAAAAATTAAAAGATTTAGGATTGGAAGTTACAGTTGATCAAGCCGGTGAGAAGGTTAAATCTAATAGCGGTAATATAATAGCCAGATTAAAAGGAAGTGTTAAAAAAGTTACACCCATTATGTTTTCCGCTCATATGGATACAGTTGTCCCGGGGAAAAACATTAATCCTATTTGCGATGGAGAAAAGATAGTAAGCGATGGAAAAACAATTTTAGGAGCAGATGATAAAGCAGCAATTGCCGCCTTATTAGAATCACTGCATATTATTAAGGAAAAAAATATTTTACATGGTGACATAGAGATTGTATTTAGTATCTGTGAAGAAATAGGTTTACATGGTGCAAAGAATTTAGATATTTCCTATTTAAATGCCCGGATGGCTTTTGTTTTAGATTGCGGAGGACAGGTAGGAGAGATTATCAGTGCAGCCCCCTCTCAAAATTCTCTGAAAATTATTATTCATGGAAAAGCTGCTCATGCCGGTTCTAATCCCGAGGAAGGGATTAATGCCATTCAGGTAGCCGGGTTTGCCCTTTCCCGGATGAAGTTAGGCAGAATAGATGAAGAGACTACTACCAATATTGGGATTATTTCGGGCGGTAAAGCTACTAATATTGTCCCTGATAAAGTAATATTAGAAGGAGAAGTTAGAAGTAGAAATGAGGAAAAATTAGAAAAATATACTGGGCAATTGAAAAAGATAGCCGAAGATACTGCTCAAGAATTTAAAGCAAAAGCAGAAGTAAAAATTAATAGGGAGTACTATTGCTACAATTTGTCTACCGATGACCAGGTAGTTAAAATAGCGATGAAAGCGGCAAAAGATATGGGATTACAACCGGAATTACATCCCAGTGGAGGTGGGAGTGATGCCAATGTATTTAATAAAAAAGGGTTCCCCTCAGTCGATTTAGCTATAGGGATGGAGAAGGTGCATACGGTTGATGAGTATATTCTTGTTAAAAATTTAAAAGATACGGTAGAATATGTTTTATCTATTATAAATACCGTAACCTCAGGAGAAAATTTTAATGAATAGGGAAGATTCTTTGGAAGAAAAAACTTTATCTTCTTCTTATATCTATCAAGGGAAAATTATTAATCTTCGTCACGACAAAGTAAAGCTCCCTGATGGTCGGGATACTATTAGAGAAATAGTGGAACATCCTGGGGCAGTAGTTATTTTAGCCCTAACAGAAAAAAAAGAGATAGTAATGATCAGACAGTTCAGAAAACCGGCAGATGAAGTTTTATGGGAACTGCCTGCGGGAAAAGTTGAACCAGGAGAAGATTTAGTTAAATGCGCTAAAAGAGAATTGGAAGAGGAAACCGGTTATTATCCCCGAAAGAGTAAAAAGCTGATAACTTTTTTCTCTACCCCCGGTTTTTGCAATGAAAAACTCACCCTCTTTTTGGCAGAAGATTTAGAGAAAAAAAATAAAAATGAAGATGCTGACGAATTTATTGAAGTTGAACTAATTAAACCGAATGAAGCCCTAAAATTAGTAGAAGAAAATATTATTAAAGATGCGAAGACTATAATAGGGATATTATATCTCGTATCGCGTATTTCGTATCGCGTATCGCGTTGAGAAACTAGTATATAGTAACGAAGAAGGAAAAATTCAGGAGAATTTAGATGTAAAGGCAGACCTTGTGTCTACCCATAATAAATAAACGTAGGACAGGCGTCTCGCCTGTCTATGTAAATGTAGGGGTTTGATTTATCAAACCCGTAAGGAATTGACAATGAAAAAATATTTCATGGATTTCCATGTGCATATTGGCAGAAGCAATAGTGGTGCCCCGGTAAAAATAACTGCTTCCAGAGATTTAACCTTTGCCAACATTGCCTGGGAATGTAAATATAGAAAAGGGATTGATATTGTAGGTATCGTTGATTGCGCCTCACCTGAAGTAATTGATGACATTTCCCAGTTAATCAACAGCGGAGAAATGAAACCATTAAAAGAAGGCGGTTTAATTTATCAGGACAAAGTAACTGTTATTTTGGGCTCAGAAATTGAAACCAAAGAAGCTAATGGAGGATTGTCTCACCAGATAGCCTATTTTCCCTATTTTGAGGATATAAAAGAATTTAGCAAAGCACTATCTCTGCTGGTTACCAATGTAGGCTTAAGCAGTCAAAATTGCAAAATCAGTGCTCAGGAAGTCTTTCAAATTATAAATCAGATTGGAGGAATTTTAATCCCCGCCCATGCCTTTACTCCCCATAAAAGTGTTTATGGGAATTGCGTCAGAAGATTAACAGAGATGTTTACCAGGGCTACTTTAAAAAAGATTTCGGCCATAGAATTGGGATTAAGTGCTGATACAGAAATTGCCGACCATTTGAAGGAATTGTCTGGATATACCTTTTTAACTAATTCAGATGCACATTCTCTACCCAAGATTGGCCGAGAATATAATATAGTTGAACTGGAGAAGGCAAATTTTAAAGAGATACTTTTGGCCTTACAGAGAAAAGAAGAAAGAAAGATAACCGCCAATTATGGCCTTGACCCTAAACTGGGCAGGTATCATCGGACTTTTTGTGAGATTTGTAATTATACAGCAACCAGCAATCCCCCGGTTTATAAGTGCGAAAAATGTGGAAGTGATAAAATAGTAAAAGGTGTTTTTGATCGGATTGTGGAAATCGGAGATTACCAACAGTCTATTTCTCCTTCTCACCGTCCGCCTTATTATCATCAAGTTCCTTTAGAATTTGTACCCGGTATAGGTAAAAAAACCTTGAATAAATTGTTTGGTTACTTTGGCACTGAAATGAATATACTACACCAAGCTTCTTATCAGGAAATTAGTCAGGTAGTAGGATTTGAAATTGCCCAAAATATAATTTTAGCCAGAAAGGGACTATTAAAGTTAAGTCCGGGTGGCGGTGGAAAGTACGGTAAGGTCAAAAAGAAAGAAAAAATATCCGGAGAAGAAAATTTACAGCTAAATTTTTAATTATGATTTTGTGCTTTTTGCTTTAAATTTTTAACTGTAAATCGATAACTGAAAATGTTATTCAAAACTCACGACTATCGATTATTCACTAACGACTAATCTATTTTCTGATTTTCTCTTAAAAATAATAAAACAAGTTATCTTAAACTAGTTGATTTATATTAAAAATAGTCAACTAGTATTTTTTTAAAATTTTTTTTAAAAAAAAGAGGAGAATAAAAACTTTTGTAGAATATATTAATACGGGAATAGATTAAGGAATTTTTGAAAAAGAAAATGTTTCATTAATTATACATAGCGACAATAATTTGTAGGTGATTTATATTTGAGATTTTCGTCTGATTTACTAGAAGAAATAAGGAATCGTTGCGATATTGTGGATATTATTTCAGAGTATGTGCATTTAAAGCCGGCGGGAAAGGGATTTAAAGGTTTATGCCCTTTTCATGGAGAGAAGACCCCTTCATTTATGGTTAGTGCTGAAAAACAGTTATTTCATTGCTTTGGATGTGGAGAAGGGGGTAATGTTTTTAATTTCCTTATGAAATATGAGAAAATTAGTTTTTTTGAAGCAGTAAAGATGTTAGCACAAAAATCAGGTGTCCCCCTCCCCGTAGATGAAGAAAAAGAAGATATTCTTCACAAAAAAAAAGAAAGGTTATATAAATTAAACGATCTAGTCGCAAATTATTACCGGGAATGTTTATTTAGGACCAATCAGGGAAAAAAAATAATAAATTATTTAAAAAAAAGAGGGATTAACGATACCAGTGTCGAAAGGTATAGATTAGGTTATGCTCCTCCCGGCTGGGATGTACTAACCAACTTTTTAAAGAAAAAAGGATATACCTACGAAGAGTTAATCAGGGCCGGACTGATCAAAAAGAGCAAAATAGAAGGGAAATATATCGATTACTTTAGAGATAGGATAATTTTTCCTATCTTCAACTTATCGGGGAAGGTAATAGGTTTTGGAGGCAGGGTTTTAGATGATTCTTTGCCCAAGTACATAAATTCTCCGGAAACATTGGTTTATAATAAGGGGAGCAATCTATACAGTTTAAACTTTGCCAAGGAAGATACCCGAAAAAAGAATTATATAATTATTGTAGAAGGCTATACTGATGTTTTAATAACTCAACAATACGAATTTGATAATGTAGCGGCATCTCTGGGAACAGCTTTAACCAATAAACAGATAGACTTGATAAAACGGTTTACCGATGCGGTTTTAATCGCTTATGATGCAGATTCAGCCGGTAATATGGCCACTCTTAGAAGTTTGGATTTACTGGTAAAAGCCGGTCTTGAAGTCAAGGTTATAGATTTACCACAAGGTTATGACCCGGCTGATTTTTTAATTAAAAAAGGAAGAAGAGCTTTCCAAAATTTAATTGATAGGTCACTCTCCTTAATAGATTACAGGTTAAAACTTTTATATTCCAAATACAGTATTGAGAATATAGAAGGAAAAGTAAAAATAGTTAAAGAAATTTTACCTACCTTAAGCGTAATAGGTAATGAGGTTGAACTGAGAGCTCAGACAAAAAAGATATCTGAAGAATTAAAATTATCCGAAGAAGCGATCTTAATCGAATTAAAAAGATATAAAAGAGGGTCAAGGGATTCCTCCCAGAATTTTATTAAATTAAATTCCGAGTCTGGGAATATTAAAGCGGAAAAAATTCTCATCGGATGTATGCTGGAAAATGAAAAAATTGCCCGGGACATTTTAAAAAAAATAAAAGCAAAAGATTTTTCAGGTCAATTGCATCGTCAAATCGTAGCAGCCATTGAAAAAAATTTAGAAGATAATAAGGTAGTAGATTCTCAAAAAGTTATTGACTATTTGAATGATGATAAGGCCGCAAAACTAATTTCCCGGATTTTAATGGAAGAAACTATAACTTTTGATGAGAAGATAATCTCCGGATATGTAGACACTATAAATAATTTTAAGTTGGTTCAAGAGAGAAAAAATCTCGAAAAAAGGGCAAAAATTCTCGATGAAAAGATAAAAAAATCCGAAAAGATAGAGGAAGATGACTTAAAAGAATTACGGGAAATTGTTCGGCAACTAAAAAGTCAAAATATTAATTAATATTTTATGATTACTACCCAAAAAGTAAACAAAATGGGAATGTAGGGGCACGATGCATCGTGCCCACGGGAAACATTAAACAATAACATGGTGAGGGCACAATTCATTGTGCCCCTACAGCATAATTATTATCAAAAAACCAAAATTTATTGTGAATTTGTTTATAGAAAACTATATAAAATATTTTTTGCGCTTTTTTGGTAATAACCATTTTATACAATTTATAATTTAGACAAATATAAAATTTACTGTTAAGAAGGAAGGCTTGGTAATGGGAAAAAAGAAAATAATCGAAGAATTAATTAAAGAGGGTAAAGAGCAAGGTTACTTAACTTATAAAGAGTTAGGGAAATATTTGGCAGATGATATTTTAGATCTGGATAAAGTAGAAGATTTATATGATGTCTTGAGTGAATCCGGAATTGATTTAGTAGAGAACGAGGAAGAAGGCAATTTACTGGTCAAAGATAAAAATGTTGAAGGGAAGAACAAAAAATATCATCCTTCTAAAGAAAAATTAGATTTAGAAACTGAATTGGCAAAGCAGTTAGAATTAGATGATCCCGTAAAAATGTACTTAAAGGAAATAGGGCAGATAAGATTATTAACTGCCAAACAAGAAGTAGAATTGGCTAAAAGAATGCAAAAAGGAGATCACGAAGCCAAGAAAAGATTGGTAGAGTCTAATTTAAGATTAGTAGTAAGTATTGCCAAAAGATATGTAGGCAGGGGAATGCTATTTTTAGACCTGATTCAGGAAGGTAATATGGGTTTAATCAGGGCAGTAGAGAAGTTCGACTACAAAAAGGGATATAAATTTAGTACCTATGCTACCTGGTGGATAAGACAAGCAATTACCAGAGCTATAGCAGATCAAGCCAGGACTATTCGCGTTCCCGTTCATATGGTGGAGACTATTAACAAATTAATAAGGGTATCACGCCATCTCCTGCAGGAATTAGGACGAGAACCGACCGTTAAGGAAATAGCCGAAAATATGGAAATTACAGAAGATAAAGTAAGAGAGATATTGAAAACTGCTCAGGAACCTGTTTCCTTAGAAACTCCAATCGGGAAAGAAGAAGATAGTCACTTGGGAGATTTTATAGAAGATAAAGATTCACCTGCTCCCCCAAAAATTGCTACTTATACTCTTTTAAAAGAACAACTAGATGATGTCTTAGAGACTCTGACTTACAGAGAGAAGAGAGTGCTGGAATTGAGGTTCGGAATTGCCACCGGTCACCCTCATACTTTAGAAGAGGTTGGTAAAGAATTTGGAGTAACCAGAGAAAGAATTCGTCAAATCGAAGCCAAGGCATTACGAAAATTAAGACATCCCAGCAGAAGTAAAAAACTAAAAGATTATTTAGAATAAAAATTAAAAGTAAAAAATTTTCTTTTAATTTGATAAAAATATAATAAAAATATATAATAAATATAATAAAAATATTGACTGGAGTTGATTTTTTAAGTATAATTACATGGTAATATTCCTCGGTAGCTCAACGGTGGAGCATCCGGCTGTTAACCGGAGGGTTGTAGGTTCGAATCCTACCCGGGGAGC
>DPXH01000085.1:0-502 GCA_003527405.1 Candidatus Sediminicultor tertius
CTAATAGAAGAATACTGGCTATTACAATCAATAAGATAAATAAAACCACCACAAAGGTAATTCTGTGCATATTTAAAACTTCTATTTTTTCTTTTAAATTAATTTTTTTCATCTATCTTATTTACCTCCTTAATAAAGATTTTATCTTGTTGCTTCTTTAAGAGCAGCTCTTGCCAGGAGTCTGGTGGAATCAAGTATAGGTAGAGATGAATTCTCTTGAGTTACTAGCAGCGGTATTTCGGTACAACCAAGAACAACCGCGTCACATCCTTTGTTTTTTAATTCATCGATGACTCCTTTAAAATAAGTGAGTGCTTCTGAAGTAAAACAAGCATTAACTAATTCATCAAAAATTATCTTATTAATTCTCTCTCTATCTTTTACTTCGGGTATCATATATTCAATGCCAACCGCAGTAATTTTGGTAGGATAGACCGGGCCCTCCATTAAATATCGTGTGCCCAAAATTCCCAAGCATTTATAATCTTTTTGTTTTGCTTCA
>DPXH01000085.1:868-1467 GCA_003527405.1 Candidatus Sediminicultor tertius
AAATCGAATGCCTGGTGTATGGTGTTATCAGGGCATATAGCAAAATCTGCTCCCACTTTTGCCAGTTTAGATACCGAAGATAACATTAAATCTGCTACTCCTTCCCAATCCCCCTTTTCGATATACCGCATATATTCACTCAGAGGGAAAGTGTGCATGGTAATCTCCGGATGAGCATGTCTTCCCAATAAACTTGTTCCTTCCTTGCAGATTGTACGGTAACAAAGAGCTGCACCTTCTGCACTACATCCACTATCCCGATATGTTTTGACATATTTTCCCCTCCTTTAATAAAGGAATTCGACAAAAATTGAAAAAGTCCTCTTTATTTTAAAAAATATATACAAAAGTTTGTTTTTTGGGGGGTCAGGTCTCAACATTTGACATAACATGTACAGCTATTTCATTTAGGAATAAGTTATGTCAAATGTTGAGACCTGACCCCCCAAAGTTTATTAATATATCTCTTTTGTAAAAGATTCTACTACCCTTTCAACAATTTCTTTATTTTTGTTAGTATGTCTTGAACAGAAAATTGGTTTCTTAATTTCCACTTCAATTTTGTTTAAGCTTCTGATAAATTTTGCTCCCCTCGGTAA
>DPXH01000085.1:1858-2674 GCA_003527405.1 Candidatus Sediminicultor tertius
CTCCGGCTTTAATGGGTAAATTATTTTTTTGACGGTCAACTCCTCCTTCAGGAAAAATTCCCAAAACTCCGCCTTTCTGTAAGATCTTTAAAGCTTGTTTTATAGACTCAATATTATCTGTATAGTTTTCCCTATGAATCGGGATAGAATTAGCCTTCCGTAATAAATAACCAAGCCAATTTATTTCAAAAAGATAAGCAGCAGCTATAAAAATTACTTTAGGTTTAACCGATACTCCCAGGATAACCGGATCTAACAAACTTGAATGATTGGCTACAATAATAAACGGACCATTTTGGAGTATATTTTCTTGACCGGTTACTTTAAGCCTAAAGAATAATTTAAAAATGATTAAAAAAATAAATTTGGCAATAATATAAAACAAAATAATTCGTCCTTTTATTTATCTTATTTTGTTTCAGTTTGTTCTAAAATCCAATCACTTATTATTTTTAAAGCCACCGGTGAAATTGTTTCTTCAATTTTAGCATATTCAGCAGGCAATCCCGTTTGAGCAGTCTGAAATAAATGATTAAGGCCGGGTAATTCTTTAATAGTATAATTTTGGTTACCACCGACTTTGAGGGCTTCTTCGATAGCACTAAGATTTTCTTTGGGAGGCACCTGGAGGTCTTTTTCTCCATTTATAGCCAGTACCGGACATTTCACCTTGTTCAAAGTTGGTTTAGGATCATAAGTCAGGAAAAACTTAAGCCAGGGAGATAATAAGCTTTGAAGTTGAGCTCTAAGGAACACTTCCGGGTCCCCTATCCTGCTTTTTTCTTCATCGTTTAACTCCGCCCAATCATCCATAAA
>DPXH01000037.1 GCA_003527405.1 Candidatus Sediminicultor tertius
GTTATAGGCGTAAAAGTATTTTCCCGGGAAAATAATGATGACCTTCCCCCGGGAGTAAATCAATTAGTAAAAGTATTTATTGCTCAAAAAAGAAAGATTTCAGAAGGGGATAAAATTTCGGGAAGACATGGAAATAAAGGAGTTATTGCAAAAATATTACCTGAGGCTGATATGCCCTTTATGTCAGATGGCACGCCAATAGAAATAGTACTGAATCCTTTGGGAGTGCCTTCTCGGATGAATGTGGGGCAAGTTTTAGAAGTACATTTAGGCTGGGTAGCTAAAACTTTAGGGCTTAGAGTCATAACCCCTATTTTTAACGGTGCAAAAGAAGAGGAAATTGAAGAAGCTTTATTGGAAGCAGGCCTACCCAAAGACGGTAAAACAATTCTTTATGATGGTAGAACAGGTAGACCATTTGACCAAAAAGTTACCGTAGGTTATAGCTATATTTTAAAATTAGCTCATTTGGTAGCCGATAAAATCCATGCTCGTTCTACCGGCCCATACTCTTTGGTTACCCAACAACCTTTAGGAGGAAAAGCACAGTTTGGTGGTCAAAGATTTGGCGAAATGGAAGTTTGGGCTTTAGAAGGATACGGAGCTGCTTACAATCTTCAGGAACTTTTGACTATAAAATCAGATGATGTGTTGGGAAGAATTAAAACTTACGAAGCTATTGTTAAAGGTGAATGTATCCCCATCCCCGGCATGCCAGAATCATTTAAGGTTTTAATTAAAGAATTACGTAGTTTAAGCTTAGATGTAAAAGTTTTAGATTCTCAAGATAAAGAAGTAGATATTAAGGAAGATATCGATTTAAAAGATGATATTAATGAAAATTTAATGAAAGAAATAACCTAAAAACTAAATTCGTATCTCGTATCCCGTGAATTGTATCTCGCTAAAAATTAGTTAATTGGTTAGTTAGTTACCTGGCTAGCTGGTTAAAGAATTAATATCGGGTTGGCATAAAGGCACGGCATGCTGTGTCCTCTTGTACTTTGGGCATGAGATATCGCTTGTCCATTCCTGAATTCTGGTTTTCTTCACGCGATACTCGATACGCAATACGCAATACGAATTACTAACGACTATAATAGGGGGTAATTATATTGACAATTTTGAAGAGTTTTAACTCGATCAAAATCGGACTTGCTTCACCAGAGCAAGTAAAAAAATGGTCTCATGGCGAAGTTAAAAAGCCTGAAACTATTAATTATAGAACTTTAAGGCCAGAGAAAGATGGTTTATTTTGCGAAAGAATATTCGGACCAGTTAAAGATTGGGAATGTAGTTGTGGAAAATACAAAAGGATAAGATATAAAGGTGTAATTTGTGACAGATGTGGAGTCGAAGTTACTAAATCTATCACCAGAAGGGAAAGAATGGGGCATATTAAATTAGCTTCCCCCGTTTCCCATGTTTGGTATTTTAAGGCTATACCCAGTCCTTTATCTCTACTTTTAGATATATCTCCTCGTAATTTAGAAAAAATATTATACTATGCTCCAGACCGGAGAAGAGAACAGTTATTCGAAGTTATTGAGAAAGATAATACAGATTTAGAAAAAGGAGATATAATTTTAGAAGCAGAATACCGTATTCATAAAAAGTATAATGGAAATTTTAATGCCGAACCGGTTTATAACATTAATAAAGTAAAAATATTTTCTCATAAGATAGGTGATGTAATTTCGGAGGAAGAGGATCAAGATTTGCAGAAAATATTCGGTAAAATTTTCTATCAAAAGGAATTACTATTCCCTGCAAACAAAGAAGAAGAATCTGATGAAGGCGAAGCAGAAAAAGAAGAGGTTGAGGAAGGGATTAAAGAAATTAAAGAAGAAGAGGTAGAAAGTAAGGAGGCCCAATACCGAATTACTAAAATTAATGGCTTAATTTCTGAGACTAACTTAAAAAGGTTAGAGGAAGAAAAAAACTTGTCCTTGCGGGCAAAATTAGCCACTCAAAACATTGAGGAATCTTGCTACATAGTGATACACCCCGGGAGCACTCCTTACAAAAGAGGAGAAATAATATTAGAAATAGAAAAACTCCTTCTAAGTAATTATGATCCTGAATTTAAAGCGGGGATAGGGGCAGAAGCAATTAAAGAATTATTGAAAGAGTTGACCTTAGATAAATTAACTCTGGAGCTTCGCGAAGAATTAAAAAAAACCACTGGCCAAAAAACCAAAAAGATTATTAAAAGATTACAGATAGTTGAGGCATTTCGTAAATCTAATTGCAAGCCCGAATGGATGGTATTAGAAATAATTCCGGTTATTCCTCCAGACTTAAGACCAATGGTGCAATTAGAAGGAGGACGTTTTGCTACTTCAGATTTGAATGACCTGTATAGGAGAGTTATAAATCGGAATAACAGATTAAAAAGATTATTAGAATTAGGGGCTCCGGAAATTATTATCAAAAATGAAAAACGGATGTTACAGGAAGCGGTTGATGCTTTGATAGACAATGGAAGAAGAGGTCGAGCAGTACTTGGCACCGGGAATAGACCCCTTAAATCGTTAAGTGATATGTTAAAAGGTAAGAAAGGGAGATTCAGACAGAACCTTTTAGGTAAAAGAGTAGATTATTCAGGAAGGTCAGTAATTGTAGCAGGTCCTAATTTAAAATTTTACCAATGCGGATTACCTAAAAAAATGGCTTTGGAGTTATTCAAGCCATATGTAATGAGAGAATTAGTAGCCAAAGATTTGGCCCATAATATCAAAACTGCTAAAAAAATAGTAGAGAAAGGCAAGCCGGAAGTCTGGAGTATATTAAAGGATATTGTAGAAGATCATCCTGTCTTACTAAATCGGGCACCAACGCTACATCGCTTAGGGATTCAAGCTTTTAAACCTGTTTTGGTGGAAGGGAATGCAATACAGATTCATCCTTTAGTTTGTTCAGCTTTTAATGCAGATTTTGACGGTGATCAGATGGCAGTTCATGTTCCTCTTTCACCGGAAGCTCAAGCTGAAGCAGAAATTTTAATGTTATCTTCGAATAATATACTTTCTCCGGCTAATGGTTTACCTATAGCATTACCTAGTCAGGATATAATTTTAGGTTGTTATTATCTGACTATGCGGGAAAGCGAACAAAAAGGGGAGGGGAAAATTTTTGGTAATTTTGATGAGGCAATAAGGGCTTATGAGGACGGTTTCATAGACTTACATGCTAAAATTAAATGTAAAATACATAACTCCTTAAAAAGCACAACAGCTGGCAGAATTATTTTTAACGAAATTTTCCCTGATGGTATGGATTTTATCAATTTAACCATAACCAAAAAATCCTTAGAAAAGATTATATCTTTTGTTTACCGAAAATATGGAAAAGAAATAACTGTTGATATTTTAGATAAGATTAAAAAATTAGGCTTTAATTTTGCTACTTCTTCCGGGATTTCTATAGGGATAGTAGATTTAGAAATACCTTCCCAGAAAGATGAGATATTAGAAGTTGCTGAAAAGGAAGTAGATAAAATTCAAGAACAATATAATTACGGATTAATTATGGATGATGAGAGAGAACAAAAAATTGTAAACGCCTGGACCCAAGCTGCAAATGATGTGGTTGATGCTATTTTGAAGAATTTAGATAAATTTAATCCTTTATATATTATGGCTGATTCCGGAGCTCGAGGGAGTAAGCGACAGATCGGTCAATTAGCTGGAATGAGGGGTTTAATGGCTGATCCTTCAGGAAAAATTATCGAATTTCCTATTAGATCTAATTTCAGAGATGGGTTGTCAGTATT
>DPXH01000071.1 GCA_003527405.1 Candidatus Sediminicultor tertius
TCATGAAAAGAAAGATAATTAAAATTGATAAAGAACTATGTAATGGCTGTGGATTATGTGTCGAGGCCTGTCATGAAGGGGCAATTCAAATGGTAGACGGTAAAGCTAAATTGGTGAGTGACCAATACTGTGATGGTTTAGGAAATTGTTTACCCGCTTGTCCTGCCGGCGCCATTGAAATTATCGAAAGGGAGGCTGACCCCTACGATCAAAAGGCAGTAGATGGGAAGTGTAAGTGCGAACAGAAACAAGAACAGAATACGCCTGTCTGTGCCTGTGCAGGTGCGACGCCCCGAAACATTGCTCGGGAGAAAACTGTTTCAAAACCACCACAAGATACTGAGGAAATAAATGATTGCTCATGCGGCACCCAAAAGCAACCTTCTGAACTTCAAAATTGGCCGGTTCAGCTTAAATTAATAAATCCCGGGGTCAGACTATCTAAATAATGCCGATATTTTAGTAATGGCTGATTGTGTGGCCTATGCCTACGAAAACGCTCATCAGGAATTTATAAAAGATCGTATTACCATCATCGGCTGTCCTAAATTAGATGATAATAAATATTATACCGAAAAACTTACCGAAATCTTTCAAAGAAACAACATCAAGAGTATTACAGTGGTTCGGATGGAGGTCCCCTGCTGTGGCGGTCTATTTAGTGCAGTAAAGACTGCTATGTTAAAATCAGAGACTATTGTCCCCTATAAAGAGATTGTTATAGGGATAAATGGTGAAATTAAACAGTAAAGAATGAGAAAAAAGTAAAAATCAAAGGAGGTTCTTAATATGACCGATAAAATGTTTTGTTACCAATGTCAGGAGACAGCAAAAGGGAGCGGGTGTACTGTTCGGGGTCTTTGCGGAAAGACAGATGATGTAAGCCGATTGCAAGATTTATTAATTTATCTGCTAAAAGGAATTTCATTTTACAGTTCAAAGCTCAGGAAACTGGGAGCAACTTCTGAGGAAGCAGATAAATTTCTCTTAGACAGTCTGTTTTCTACTATTACCAATGCAAATTTTGACCAAAGCGACTTTGAGGTATGGATTAAAGAAGGGTTAAAGCTAAAAGATGAAGCGAAAGAGATGTTGGAAAAAGCCGGAGGCACTATCGTAGATAAAGTTCCCGAGGCAGCAATCTGGCAAGCTGATACCGAAGAAGAATTTGAAGAGAAGGCCAGCGAAGTAGGAGTTTTAAGTACTAAAAATGAGGATGTCAGGTCTCTAAGAGAGCTTATCACTTATGGCGTAAAGGGGATAGCGGCCTACACTGTTCATGCTCAGAATCTCGGTTATGAAAATGAAAAGATAATTGAATTCGTCGAAAAAGCTCTAACCGCTACCACCAACGATAGCCTCTCTGCCGATGATTTGGTTGGTTTGGTCTTAGAGTGTGGTGAATTTGGAGTGGAGGCTATGACCTTACTGGACAAAGCCAATACTTCCAGTTATGGGAATCCGGAGATAACTAAAGTAAATATCGGAGTCAGAAATAATCCCGCAATTCTCATCAGCGGCCATGACTTAAAGGACATGGAAGAACTCTTGAAACAGAGTGAGGGAAGCGGGGTAGATGTATACACTCATGGTGAGATGCTCCCTGCTAACTATTATCCAGCCTTTAAAAAGTATTCTCATTTTGTAGGTAACTATGGCAACTCCTGGTGGAAACAGAAAGAAGAGATTGAGAGCTTTAATGGACCGGTTCTCTTTACCACTAACTGTATTGTTCCCCCCAAAGATTCTTATAAGGACAGAGTTTACACGACTGGTACTGTGGGATTTCCCGGAGTAAAACATATTCCGGAAGCAGAAGAAGGGAAGGAAAAGGATTTCTCCAAAATAATAGCTCATGCCAAAAAATGCAAACCACCGGTAGAGATAGAAAAGGGAGAGATTATCGGAGGATTTGCTCACGATACGGTAATCGGGCTGGCTGATAAGGTAGTTGAAGCCGTAAAATCAGGGGCCATAAAGAGATTCTTTGTTATGGCCGGTTGTGATGGCAGAATGAAAAATCGTGAATATTATACAGAATTTGCACGGGCATTACCCAAAGATACCATCATATTAACTGCCGGATGTGCTAAATACAGATATAATAAACTTGATTTAGGGGATATAGGAGGCATCCCCAGAGTCTTAGATGCTGGTCAGTGTAATGATTCTTATTCTCTGGCAGTGATTGCTCTAAAATTAAAAGAAGTATTTGGCTTGGATGATATAAACAAACTTCCAATCTCCTATAATATAGCCTGGTATGAGCAAAAAGCTGTAATAGTCTTATTAGCTTTACTCTATCTGGGAGTAAAGAATATCCATTTAGGTCCAACCTTACCGGCATTTTTATCCCCCAACGTGGTCAAAGTTCTGGTAGAGAAATTCGGTATCGCCGGAATAACCGACGTGGAAAACGACCTTAAAATATTCTTAGGCGCATAGTAAAAAATTGAAAGATAAATAGTATCAAAAAAAAGGGGACAGGCTACTTTTTTAGGGGCGTATGGTAATACGTCACTACGCCTTATAACTTGCAAAAAAGTAGCCTGTCCCCTTTTTTCTCTTATTAAGCGCATTAAACGCATTGACAAAAAACGAATTATTATATATACTTGCTTTTAATAATAGGTCATATCAGTAGTTAGTAAATAGAATCAGCTTAAGGAGATGTGACAATGTTTAATTCCATTATATGTAAACTATTAGGAATAAAATACCCACTTATTCAGGGGGGGATGGCCTGGATTGCCGATGCTGAACTTGCTTCAGCAGTATCCAATGCCGGTGCTCTTGGAGTTATTGCAGCTGGTTATGCTCCGGGTGAATGGGTTAAAGAAGAGATTCGTAAGACAAAGAGGTTAACTAAAAAACCCTTCGGGCTTAATATTATGCTTTTAAATCCTAATGCTGGTGAAATTGCCCGTATAGCTGTCGAAGAAGGAGTAAAGGTAGTAATTACCGGAGCGGGTAACCCCGGCAAATATATAAAAATGTGGAAAGAAAATAATGTTTTAGTATTTCCGGTAATTCCTTCAGTTGCCCTGGCTATACGAATGGAGAGAACCGGGGCAGATGCGGTAATTGCAGAAGGTGGTGAAGCCGGAGGACATGTGGGAGAATTAACCACCATGTCTCTTATTCCTCAGGTGGCAGATGCGATAAATATTCCAGTTATAGCTGCCGGTGGAATTGCCGATGGCCGCGGCCTGGCAGCTGCCTGGATGTTAGGAGCTTCAGGAGTTCAAATGGGTACAAGATTTCTGGTAGCACGAGAATGTAATGTTCACAAGAACTATAAACAAAAGATACTTAATGCTAAAGACACCAGCACAATAGTTACCGGAAGGCCGACCGGTCATCCGGTTAGAATAATAAAAAATAAGCTGGCAAGGGATTTCCAACAGCTGGAAAAAAGAAATGCTTCTTTAGAAGAGTATGAAGAATTAGGAAAAAATTCGCTTTATCGAGCAGTCCGAGAAGGAGATATGGATTATGGTTCGATAATGGCCGGGCAGTCAGCCGGTCTGGTAAAAAAAGAACAAACCTGTAAAGAAATAATTGAAGAGATATTTTTAGAAGCGAGAAAAATAATTGTAGGGAAAGCTAAATTAATTTAGGTTATTGTAAATTTTAGTGGGGTACTCTATGAAGGAAAAGAATAATTATCGCTTTTGTTTTTATAATCTTTTTTTCCGTTCTTTTTCTTCACGCGATACTCGATACACGATACGAAATATAATTTAGTAGATATTTTATCTATATTATCGATATTAAGAAAAATATTATAAGTAAGGAATGTGGTATTGATTTTATTAAGTCATTATCTGCAAAGGAGCTATACAAATGAATTTCAAAAAACTTCCCAAATTAAAAATAGGTAACTTAGAAGCAAAAATTCCCATTATTCAAGGGGGAATGGCTGTAGGAATCTCTTTATCAGGTTTAGCCTCTGCTGTGGCAAATGCAGGAGGTATCGGAGTTATCGGAACTGCCGGGATAGGCATGCTTGAGCCTGATTTTGTTAAAAATTTTACTGAGGCGAACAAAAGGGCTTTGCGTAAAGAGATAAGAAAAGCAAAGAAGATGACCGAAGGCATTATCGGGGTGAACATAATGGTTGCTCTTTCGGATTTTTATGATATGGTCAAGATCGTAGTAGAGGAAAAGGCAGATTTAATATTTATCGGAGCAGGGTTGCCCTTAAAAGGTCTTGAAGTGTTGATTCCCGATAAATTAAAAAAAGTTAAAACTAAAGTTGTCACTATTGTATCATCTTACCGGGCCGCAAAAATTATATTTCAATACTGGAAGAAAAATTACAAACACGTGCCTGATGCCGTTGTTGTTGAAGGACCTTTAGCCGGCGGACACCTGGGTTTTAAAAAAGAACAGATTAATAACCCGGATTTTGCTTTGGAGAAAATATTGCCTGAAGTGATTTCTGTAATAAAGCCTTACGAAAATAAATTTGGTAAAAATATTCCGGTAATTGCTGCGGGAGGCATATATACCGGAGCAGATATTTACAAATATATTAAGCTGGGAGCTCAGGGAGTGCAGATGGCTACCAGGTTTGTGGCTACTCATGAATGCGATGCCTCTATCAAATTTAAAGAAGCTTATTTAAAATGCCAAAAAGACGATTTAATGATAATTGATAGTCCTGTTGGATTACCGGGAAGGGCGATAAGGAACAGATTTCTGGAAGAGGTTTCATCTGGGATTAGAAAACCTTTTAAATGTCCCTGGAAGTGTTTAAAGACTTGTAATTTTAAAAAAGCACCTTACTGTATCGCCCTTGCCCTGACCAATGCCCAACAGGGAAAACTTGAAGACGGATTTGCTTTTGCAGGAAGCAATGCTTATCGTGCGAATAAAATTATCTCAGTTAAAGAGCTTATGGCAAATCTATCAGAAGAATATGCAAGTGTGTCATCGGAACCGTCCTCTTGACAATTTTTTGTTTGAACCTCATATATGGACAAATGTGGACAATGATGTTATAATTGATTACGAGGTGATTTAAATGAAAAGCGTAAATGTTCGTGATATTCGTAATAGTTTTAATAAAATTTTAGATAACAAAGAAGAGGTAATTGTTTTAAAACGGGGAAAGCCAGTAGCCAGAATTAAACCATTTTCTCAAGCAGATTTAGTTCGTTATTATTTAGAGAAAGCACAAGAAGTATCTGCTGAAATGGGGATCGATGAAAAAAAAGGGAGATCTTTACTTGAAAAAGTACGGAAGGAATTAATTGATGAAGGTCGTTATTGATACAAATGTTATAATTTCTGCTGCCCTTGGTTCTCAAACCTGTAAAGAAGCCATTTTAAAGACATTAGAAAAATATGAGGTAATTGAACCCAAAATAGTATCTATGGAATTAGATTGCTTTTATTTAAAGATGAGTCAAGAAATTAAAAATACCAAAAAGGTAAAAGCAATTTATGATTATTTTAGGATTTTTCTAATGTTTATAAAAATAGGAAATCCTAAAAAAGTTTTAGATGTAAGCCCGGATAAACCGGATAATTATTTTATTTCACTTGCTTTAGAATATTCTGCAATATTCATTACCGGCGACAAAAGTGCATTGAAATATGCGAGAGATATGAAAATTGATGCAAAATTAGCAGTTGAATTTTTGGAGTAATTTTAAACTTATTATCCTACGAATAAACAGACACCTATTTTTTTGATATCACTTCCGCAAAGATATATAATCTATAAATGGCAAGAATAGCACGAGTCCTTGAGAAGAGATAAAGGCTCAAATCTTTGTTATTACCAACTTCAAAACTATAATAAATTCCATAGTTATATGTTAGAATTATAGATAAAAAGTAAAACAAAGAGGCGTAATGTGGTTATTAGGTTTTAGTCTAATGACAGGCGAGGCGCCTGTCCTACGTTTTAAGTAGAGCTTACTTATCACGTCTACAGGGAGGGTAAAATCATAAAAATCGAAAAGATAATACGTTCAAAGAGAAAGAGTATTGCAATGTATATAAATAGTGATACCGCATTAATTGTAAGAGCGCCTTTTCATACCAGTGAAGAGACTATAAATAAAGTTGTTTCAAAATATAAAGACCGATTACAAAAAACACAAACAGAAGTCCGATTAAGGAATTTAAAATTTAATAAAAAAGAATTTGTTGATGGAGAAAAATTTCTTTATCTGGGTGATTATTATAATTTAAAATTAGTAGATAATCCAGAAATTTTGCTGGATTTTAAAGACGAATTTTTACTTTCAAAAAAATATTTATCATACGCGAAGAATATTTTTATCATTTGGTATAAGAGAAGAGCATATGAAAAAATATCCCAAAGAGTCAGATGGTATGCACAAAAAAGAGGATTCAAATATAATAAAATAAATATTACCAATGCGCAAAAGAGATGGGGTTCTTGCTCTCACCAGGGAAATCTAAGTTTTGCCTGGAGATTAATTATGGCTCCTTTGCCTATCATAGATTCTGTTGTTGTCCATGAACTCGTGCATCTTGAAGTGAAAAATCATTCAAAGATGTTTTGGAATAAAGTGGGAAGCTTGGACAAGGAATATAAAGAACATAAAGATTGGTTAAAAAATAATGATTATTTATTGAGATTGAAATGATATTTTGTGAATATAATGATGCCTTATCTTGAACAACAAGAGACGTTTTGTGTTATAAAAAAATTACTGTATTGCCATTACCTGTACCTACCTATAAAACCCCCATTTTAAAAAGCTTTTTCGATTGTATTTTTCATTATCTTTAACCCAATCATAAAAGTCTTTTAAGAAACCTACAACCTATACAACAAATTATAAAATAATTAACTTGGTGTACACTTTTAATATTTAAATAACCAGTAATTTGTATTAAAAAATTAGCTTTAGTACAATAAAAATTGTAAAATATAATAATATATTGAAAGAATAGCAATATGTTTTCTGGCTTTTTTATAGGAATAACTATTTACCAATAATTAAGGGAGGTTCTAGTACTATGAAAACATCTCCAAAACTAATCTCAACAATTTCCGGTATTGAATACCCATTTGAGAGGATTGAAGAATTTGCTGATAATGGCGAATCATTAGAAGTATTTATTTCCAACCTGAAAAAAGCAAAAATTAAATCGGGGGAATATCTATGGCAAAGATTTGCGGATTTTCTTCCTTTTACCCAGATGAGTGAAGATTTTCATTTAGGTGAAGGAAATACTTCTTTAATTCAAGCTGATCAAAGATTACGAGAGTTCACCGGAATTAGTAATTTATTACTCAAAAATGAAACCCAAAATCCCACATGGAGTTTTAAAGACAGGGGATCTTTAGCTTGTATTTTCATGGCAAAGAAAATGGGTGAAAAGGTAACAGCTACCATTTCCTCGGGTAATATGGGAAATTCAATTGCTGCTTATGGTGCAAAAGCCGGTATTAAAGTAGTAGTGTTTGTTCCAGAATTTACCCCAAAAGAGAAGATTATGGCAATGTCCATTCACGGTGCAATCATTATAAAAGTTAAAGCTGAAGATTATTCCATGATGAAGAAGCATATATTGAGTTTTGCCAAAAAACTTAACCTAAGAATTGTTTCGGGAAATGGACCAATTAGAGTCGAAGGGTATAAATTAACAGCTTTTGAAATGTTTGAACAAATGAAAAATAAGGTTCCGGATTACATTGCAGTTCCCACATCTGCTTGTGGACATATTAGAGGTTTGTTTAAGGGATACCGAGAACTAAAACAAGCGGGGATAACAAATAAATTGCCAAAGATGATAGTTGTTCAAGCTAAAAATAATAGCCCGATTGTAACTGCTATTAAAAAAGGCGAAGAGCATGTTGTGCCATTTTCAAATTTTCATACTGTTGCCGAAGCTATTACTACCGGTAATCCCATGGGAGGAGATGAAATTATTCATAAAGTAAAAAAATATAATTGGCTTGCTGAAAGTGTTACTGAAGAAGAAATACTTGTTTCCCAAAGGAAGCTTGGAGAAGTTGGTTATTTTGTTGAACCAGCTTCTGCTACAAGTCTTTATGCGGTTAAAAAATTATTTAAGGCAGAAAAGATTGAAAAGGGTGCAACAGTTGTTATGATGTTAACCGGAACGGGTTTAAAAGATTTAGATGTGTTCCAATATTATCATTTGAATGTTATGGAAAGTGATATTGGAAAGATAGAAGATGATGTCCGGAATTTACTGAAAAATATTTACCGTTAAAAAAGGTAAAAAATAAGTATTTAAAGGTTTTTTCTGAATATAAAGTTGAAGTATTAACTTAAAAAAGACCTATTATAAATAAAATCTAAATTCCGGACGGTTTAGAAAAACTAGATGCAAAATTTAGAGATTAGGGAAAATTCGATAAGTAAGCAAAGGAGACCGTAGATGTTTTTACCCACTACCAGAGAAGAGATGAAAAAATTATCCTGGGATAAGCTGGATGTAATTATTGTAACCGGGGATACTTACATAGACAGTCCTTACATCGGAGCAGCGGTTATAGGAAGGGTGCTTCAGGCGGCAGGATATAAGGTGGGTATTATTGCTCAACCAGATACAGAGAGCGAGATAGATATTAACAGGCTGGGAGAGCCTACTCTCTTCTGGGGAGTCACTGCCGGTTCGGTAGATTCGATGGTGGCCAATTATACTGCTCTTAAGAAGAGAAGGAGGAAGGATGATTTCACTCCCGGAGGCAAGAATACCAGGAGGCCTGATCGGGCATCTATAGTCTATTCTAATCTGATAAGAAAATATTTTAAAAATACCAAACCGATTGTCCTGGGAGGAATAGAAGCGAGCCTGCGCCGAATAGCCCATTATGATTATTGGGATGATAAAATAAGAAGAGCGATACTTTTTGATGCCAAGGCCGATATTTTAGTCTATGGTATGGGAGAAAAATCTGTTTTAAAGTTAGCCCATAATTTACAGACTGGCAAGGACTGGAAAGATATCAGAGGATTATGCTACATCTCTCCTTATCCTAAAGAAGAATATACAATACTCCCTTCTTATCAGGAGGTTAAGGGAGATAAGAAAAAATTTATCTCCATGTTCCATACCTTTTATTTAAACAATGACTCTCTAACTGCTAAGGGATTATGCCAGCAGCAGGATAGCAGATATTTAATTCAAAATCCCCCGGCTTATCCTCTTACCCGGAAGGAACTGGACAGGGTTTATGATTTACCCTACGAAAGAGAAGTTCACCCCTATTATAAAAAAGAGGGAGAAGTAAAAGCCCTGGAAACCATAAAGTTCTCTATTACTACTCATCGCGGCTGTTACGGGGAGTGTAATTTTTGTTCCATAACTGCCCATCAGGGTAAAGTTATCCAGGGTAGGAGCGAAAAGTCGATTTTAAGGGAAGCAAAATTATTGACCAGATTAAAAGATTTCAAGGGATATATTTTAGATGTGGGAGGACCCACAGCCAATATGTACGGAATAGAATGTCAGAAGAAATTAAAGTCGGGAAGCTGTCCTGATAAGAGGTGCCTATATCCGCAGTTCTGCCCGAGGCTAAAGATAAATCATAAAAAGCAGATGGAAATTTTAAAGAAGATAAGGCAAATTGAGGGGGTAAAAAAGGTCTTTGTCGCCTCAGGGATACGCTATGATATGGTCTTGAGTGACCAAAAATATGGGGAAAAGTATTTACGCGAATTAATTAAGTATCACATCTCCGGACAACTTAAAATTGCCCCTGAACATACGGAAAATAATGTTTTGCAAAAAATGGGTAAACCTGACCGGGGATACCTAAAAAGATTTAGGGATAAATTTTTGCAGATAAATAAAGAACAGAAGAAGAAACAGTTTTTAACCTATTATTTAATCGCAGCTCATCCGGGATGCAGGGAAGAAGATATGTACAGATTAAAAGAATATACTTCTAAAGAGCTAAAGCTTAACCCCGAACAAGTCCAGATATTTACCCCTACTCCTTTAACCTATTCTACTCTGATGTATTATACTGGAAGAGACCCTTTTACTGGAAAAGCAATATATGTGGAGAAGGATTTAAAGAAAAAAGGAAGACAGAAAAAGATTATCATTAACAGCTATTAATTATTTTTTTATAGCATTTTTTATAGAACTTCTATTCATTGCACCCCTACAACATAATTATAACCAAAATTTTATCTTTTAAAATTAAAATGTACATTAAAACTTTATAAAATTTTTATAAAATAAATTATTATTTCTAAAATTCCACCACAATAATTGTTGTAGTTTTTATTATTTTTTTGTAAAAAAGAGGATTTTTAAATATATTTGTCGTAAGTAGAGTGTAAATAAATTTCTAAGCAGAATAATATTTTAAAAGATATTTAAGGAGGTCAAAATGAATTTTGCTATAATTTACACAATTATTATTTTACTACTGGGTATACCTTTATTTATTACAAATTCTACTAGGGGAATTCCTATAGGAATTAGAATGTTTCCCTTTGTTGTGGCCATTTCTTTGCTTTGGCTGCATACTATTTTTTTTAGACTAAAAGGCAGAACGGATGTAATGGCGATTATTTTACTAATTATATTTTACTTTCTAACTTATATTATAATCCTGCCTGCTGGCGTTGGTTCTGCGGTAATTTCTATTATGGATAGAGAGAAAAACATACCTGCGGAAACAATTGGGAGCGATGATTCCACCGAACAAATATATATTGTATATCACCCTGGGGGATCTAAATTTACTACCAAAGCACTAAGAGCTTTGGCAGAGGATATTGCCCAAAATAATTATAAAGTAACCTTATATTGTGCAGGAAAAGATTTACAAATTAATTTAAAAGAAGCCAGGGCAATTGGTTTTGCTTCACCGGTCTATGCTGATCTTATTAGGCCACCACTTGCGGACTTTATTCAGCGGAATGAATTTTCAGGCATAAAATGTTTTGCGGTGCTTACTGGTTCATATAACAAAGAACGTAGGGAAGTGGATATTGCCAAAGTTGCTAAATTAATTGAAGAGAAGGGCGGAATGGTAATTGGAAAGGAAAAGTTTATCACTTCTGGCAAAGAGGATGAACTGCAAGAAAAAATTAAATTATTTAGTAAAGAACTGGTAGAAAAGTTATGATATCTCAGGACAGGATAAAAAATAATTTTTGATCAATAAATAATTTTTTAAGGTAATGAGGGCAATAAAGTAATAAAAAATATAAATAAAGGATTTTTAGCTAATTTAATAACTTTTTCCAGGATTGCTTTTATCCCCTTTTTAATTGTGGGCGAGCTGCAAGAAAAATATTTTCAGTCTCTAATGATAATACTATTAATCAGCATGTCGGATATAATTGACGGTATGGTAGCCAAACAAGCGGAGGGCAGCTGCAAAGGAGGGGATATTTTTGATATTGCAGCTGATTTTATGGTAGTCTTGTCAATATTTGTACTTTGGTATTTAAAGCAAATAGTATCTGCATACATCATATTTTTAATTTTATTTTCTTTTATTTCCTTTGTTTATATTTCTTTCTTAAAGAAAAAAATAGTTAAAAATAAAATAGGAAAATACGTAGGCGCTGTCTGTTTTTCAGGAATTACGGTTATTATCTTCACCAGATTATGTCCTAAAGAAATTTATAGTAGTGTGCAAAATCTGACGTTAATATTTATCTCTATTTATCTAATAATTTCTATTATTGAAAATATAAGGAGCATCGCAAAGGAAATAAAATATGAGCAAAAGTAGCGGGCAAGAAAAGGTATCTATTGATTTTCGCATTATACTGGCAATAGCCGTAACTCTAATTTTTTGGGCTTCTGCTTTTGCTGGTATAAGGGTGGGATTAAAAGCCTATAGTCCGGAAAATTTAGTACTTCTTCGTTTTTTAACTGCATCAATAGTTTTATTAGTTTATGCAATAATTACCCGCATGCCCTTACCTGAAAGAAAAGACCTGCCTGCGATATTTTTTCTTGGCTTTATCGGAATAACCGTCTATCATCTTGCCCTCACCTTTGGAGAATTAAAAGTAACTGCTGGTTCTGCCAGTCTTTTAATTGCCTCTGCTCCCATCTTTACTGCTATTTTGGCTATGTTTATTTTAAAAGAAAAGATTAATACCTGGGGCTGGATAGGAATTGTAATCAGTTTTTTAGGAGTGGGTTTAGTTGCCAGAGGGGAAGGCGAAGGAGTTAGGTTTGAGCCGGCGGCTTTTTTGATTTTATTAGCTGCCGTAAGTACGAGTTTTTATTTTGTTTTACAAAAACCTTATTTAAAAAAGTATTCGCCTTTAAAATTTGTCACTTATACAATCTGGAGCGGAACTTTTTTTCAATTATTTTTTTCACAAGATTTATTCCAGAATATTAAAAACGCACCGATTGAGGCAACACTGGCTATTATTTATATGGGCATTTTTCCCGCAGCCCTGGCTTATATTACCTGGACTTATGTCCTTTCTCGAATCCCAGCTTCTTTGGCAGCGAGCTATCTTTATTTATCCCCGATATTAGCCATATTAATTGCCTGGATATGGTTGGGAGAAATACCTTTCTTTTTATCATTAGCGGGAGGGACTCTTGCCCTGGCTGGAGTAATAGTTGTGAATGTTTGGGGAAGATGAAGTTTTTCTTTTTCTTCACGCGATACTCGATACGCAATACGCGATACGAACAAAAAGAAGGAAGATAAGAAGAGATTGTGGTAAAATAAAATGTAAAGTATTTAATTGTAAAATACAAGTATATCTAATAGGGAAGTGCATTGATAATTGAGAAAAATTTGCACAGTATTTTAAGACAAAAGTGGGAAGAAGCAGTACAATTAACAGAAAAAGAATATTACAAAAATTTTATTAGTGTACATTGTTCTTCTTTTCACGCGATACACGATACTAGATATAAATTGGCACAGTAATTGCTTCATATAATATATATAATAGATATAGATTCCCGCTTTCGCGGGAATGACATAAGGTGCGGGAATGAAACTGACAAAGCAAAATTATATTAGCATTTTTATCGAAAGTGGATTTCTAAGTTTAATTAAAAAATATGTAATGGAGAGGTGTGATGCTTTGTGATTAAAAATATAGTAAAAAGTATAATATTATTTCTGGTCATATTTTTTATTGTTTCCGGTGGATTGTTCGCTGCAGAAACGAAAGAAATGAATCTTAGCCAGGCGATTAATTTAGCTTTAGAAAATAATTTAAATTTAAAGATAGCCAATTTAGATCTGGAAAATGCTCAAATAGATTATCAAAAAACTAAAGCTAATAACCTGCTCACTGAATCTCGCTACATAGAATTACAGGGAGATTTGGGTTTGCTTCAGGCAGAGGATAATTATAACCAGACCAGGAATGAGGTAATTATTGATGTAGTACAAAAATATCTTCAATTAAATCAAGCTAAAAAAAATATTAACGCCAAGAGCAAAGAAGCAGAATTAGAGAAAAATTTATTGGAGGAAGTTGAAGCCCAGGTTAAAGCCGGGCACAAAGGAAGCTTAGATCTCCTTCGGCAAGAAAACAAATACAATAACGCTATCTTTGATTTAGAAAAAGCCAATGATGACTACCATCAATATTTCAGAGAGTTTAAATTAGAATTAGGATTAAACGATCAAGAGGGAGAAGAATTTAATTTAGTCGAAGTAGCTTATCCTGAAATTTGGCAGATAAATGAAGAAGAAGCCCTAAAAAAGGCTATTGAAAATAGTTTTATTTTGGAATTACGAAAAAGGCAGATAGAATTGGCTAAAGTTGATTTAGAAAGGGCTGAGGCAGCGGCAAGTCCGGAATTGGATTTAC
>DPXH01000179.1:0-3940 GCA_003527405.1 Candidatus Sediminicultor tertius
ATAATGGAATAAAGATTATAAACAAAGTGTTTGAAGAGAAAAAATTTCAAGAAGTAAGGGGATTGGTACAAAAGATTATTAACCTGGATGACAGCGTAGTTGTATTAGCTGGAATTAGGAGCAAAAGAGAGGGAGAGGGAGTAAAGATATTGTTTGCCTGTTCCAGGGCTTTGAATTATGATATGAATAAATTAACAAGAGAAGCGGGGAAATTTATCGAAGGCCGGGGAGGCGGAGCACCCAATTTTGCACAAGCCGGAGGGAAAAGGGTTGAAGGAATCCATGAAGCTTTAGATTTCGCTTTGACGAATTTAAAGGATTTTGTAAAAAAATAACAAAGGACAATCGTCTCCTATCATTTTTTAGTATATAGCAAAGAAAATAAGAGAGAAAAGAAGGGCACAATGAATTGTGCCCCTACAAAATTCAAAAAAGGCATGTAGCATCACAGCGTTGCCGTGGTGAATAACACTGTCCAGTGACAGAAAAAATGAGAAAAAATAGAAAGTTAACAAATAAAATAACTTTTGTGATATTTCTTCTCTTAATGGTCTTCTTGTTGGTAAATTTTATTTCGTTTTCTGCCGAAAGAGATTTAGATAAGGAGCAGAAATTAGGGAAGAAACTTTCTGAAATTATTGAGAAAAAACATGAAGTGGTTGAAGATTTAAACCAAAATTCATTGATTACTGAAATTGGTAATAAATTAGCTGAAGCTTCTGAGATGAGAGAGATGAAATTTCACTTCAGGATATTAAAAGAGGACGGACCTAACGCTTTTTCTATTCCCGGTGGATATATTTATGTAACTTATGATTTATTTGATCATATCCAATCAGATGACGAACTTGCCGGTATTTTGGCTCACGAAATTGCCCACGTAATCCACAATCATGCCTTAAAACAGACCAGAGATAATACTAAATTTACTTTGTTAACTATTTTAGCTGTTCTTTTAACCGGGGAACCGGATGTAGGTGTGTTGGGGAAGCTTACTACTATAACTTTTCTTAATCAGTACAGTCGGGAGTACGAAGAAGAGGCAGATTTAACCGCTATAGATCTTTTAATTAAGACAGGATATAATCCGGTAGGTTTTTTGACTTTCTTGGAAAGATTGTATACCCGGGAGATGTTTAAACCGGAAGTAAATTTGGGAATATTTCAAACTCATCCCGCAACCGAAAATAGGATTAATTACGTAAAAGATAAACTAAAAGAAAGAGAAATAGATATCGATAGGCGGGCTACCACTGATTACCTCAACGTGAGCTCTAAATATATATTAAAAGATTCTTTCTATACGGGCGTTATCTGTATTGATGATATTCCTGTGTTAAATTTAACTTTTCCCAAGAGAGAGGAACTTTACCTGAAAATGATAGAAGCTGCTCAAAACTTGGATAAATTTATTAGTATCGATTTGGTCCCCTACGAAATAAATGTTTTAGTAGAGGGAACTACCTCTACGCTCCTGATTCGTAATAATGAAATAATTTCTTTAGACAATTCAGAAACAATTTATTTAAGAAAAACTGCTGAAGAGGTGTTGAAAGAAACCAAGAATAAGATTAGGCAGGTGCTTTGGGAGTTCAGACTTAATATGCCTTTTGATATTAAGGAAAATTTAGAGGATTAAATAGAGATAAAAAAATATTTTATTTGGCTTTACGAAAAAATGCCCCTTCTTTTAAAGAAAGGGCATTTTTTTCTTTTAGTTTATTTCATTAAATACGAATTTCTTATGTTTGTTCTAGTTTAAAATACTCCTATGCTTTTAAGGAAGACTATAAAGATAGCAATAGGTGCAACATATTTAATAAGGAAACGATAACCGCCGCCTAAAGTGATAGCACCTTTTGCACCAATATTTCCTTCTTCAATTGCCTTATCCGTTCCCCAGTACCAGCCGATGAAGATACAGAGTAAAAATCCACCTAAAGGTAGAAGTATATTAGAGGCTATAAAATCGAGAGAGTCTAAGAAATCTCTTCCACCGATAAATTTATAACTAGACCATACGCCTTGTCCTAAAGAAGATGGAATACCGAGTAAGAATATAAATATACCCATTATCCAGACTGCTTTTTTACGATTCCATTTTACTTCATCGATGAAGTAAGCACAGACTACCTCGAGTAGGGAAATAGCTGATGTAAGGGCAGCGATGGTCAGCAGGAAGAAGAATAATATTCCGAAGAGGTGACCAATTGCTCCCATAGATGCAAATACAGCTGGGACAGTTATGAAGGTTAATCCTGGTCCTGCACCTGGCTCTAATCCAAAAGCAAATACTGCCGGGAATATAGCGAGACCTGCAAGAAAAGCGATGCCAGTATCAGCTCCCGCAATCCAGTAAGAGTTGACAGGAATATCCTGGTCTTTTTTAAGATAACTACCATAAGTTATCATACAGCCCATCCCCAAACTTAGCGAGAAGAAGGCCTGTCCTAAGGCAGCTAAAATTCCTTCTGCACTTAATTTGCTAAAATCTGGTTTAAGATAGAAAGCTAATCCTGCACCTGAACCAGGCAGGGTGACTGAACGAATGATCAGGACTAACAATATTAAAACCAACGTAGGCATTAAGATTTTGGAATATTTTTCAATTCCTTTTTCAATACCAGCTGAAACGACGCCTATACACATAAGCATAAATATTGCATGCCAAATAATAGGGGTGGCAGGAGAAGTAATGAAGGCAACAAAAACGTCAGCAGGATTAGCACCGGCTGCCATATATGCACCTGATTTAAAGATATAGGCTGTTGCCCATCCGGCGATAACCGAATAGTAAGAAAGGATAACAAATCCAGCTATAATTCCCATTAGTCCCACAATCCACCAGGAACTCTTCGGTGCTAAAACTTTAAATGCCCCAAGTGCATTTTTTCCTGATTTACGACCTACTAATAATTCTGAATTCATGATGGGAACACAAACTAAAATAACAAAAAGCAAATATACTAATACAAATGCTGCGCCACCGTAGCGGCCGGTAATATAGGGGAATTTCCAGATATTTCCTAATCCAACGGCTGAACCGGCAGCGGCTGCTATGAAGCCAAATTGTGATCCCCAATTGCCTCTTTCTTTGATTTCCATTTAAAAAACCTCCTTGTTTTTTATTTTTTTTTGGAAATTTCAATGAATTTTTAAAAAATTAATAAATATATAATATTTCGCGAGACTCCTAAGATAAGCATTTTACATTTTTTTTCAGTAGCACCACCACCTTTTGTTTTAATGGATGCAAAATCTGCAAGCAGAACATGATTGTTTAGATAAAAATAAGTAAATCTAATTAAAAATAAAAATAACAATGTTTCCATAATTGTTATCTAGTTATTAATAATATATAACAATACGACAAAAATTCTAAAAATCCTTCTTTTTTTTGAAAATATTTTAATTTTTTTAAAAAATCAATATTAATCAGTTTTAGATTGTCATTTAAATGAGTTAATTTACTTAATTTCTATATTTGAAAAGGTACGGGAGTAAAAGATAAGATACAAAAAATTAAGGCGCAGATTCCCCATATTTTTCTCCTTTTATCTAAAGGAGTTAAATCATCTAATGGGGGAGGGTGATTAAATCCAAATATAAGAAGTAAGATAAGTAATAAAGTCCAGGCAGGATTAACGAATATACATATAATCCCTAAAATACCCAGGGTTATATAATAAGCAGTTTTACTATTTTTACCAAATAAAGAATAAATTATATGCCCACCATCTAATTGTCCAACGGGAAGGAGATTTAAAGCTGTTACGAACAATCCTACCCAACCCGCATAAGCTATGGGATGCAGAATTATATCCTGGCCTTCAGGAAGATGACCGAACATTATTTTTTCTATAAATGAAAATAGTATGGAGCTTCCCAGAGGAATAACTGGCCCCTCGATTTCTGAAATTATTGCTACTTCTGATAATTT
>DPXH01000179.1:4321-6114 GCA_003527405.1 Candidatus Sediminicultor tertius
TCAAATAAAGCTTTACGATTGGGCATAATGCCTTTCATTTTGATAACTGCCCCTAAAGTACCAAAAGGAGATAGAGGGAAGGGGATAAAAAAAGGAAGAGTGACTTCTACTCCGTATCTTCTACTAACAAAGAAATGTCCTAATTCGTGAGCAAGTAGAATAGTGATTAAAAATAGGGCATACCAGATGCCGCCTACAAAAAAACATGAAACTATAGTTAGAAGAAATAAGGTTAAGTGTAAAATTACTCTTCACCTCGCTATATTGTTTTGCTTTTTATAAATTATTATATCTTAATCTTCCTTATTTATAAAGTAATTTTACAAATTAAGTCAGAAGGTTTTAATTAAAATTTAATTTTATTCTTTTTAATTTTTTTGTTTTGGAGTAAAATGGGAATAGAAAAATAGTATCGAGTATCTAGTATCTAGTATATAGTGAAGAAAAGAAGAGATAGAATTCAGAAGCCAGAAGCCAGGAATCCAGGTAGTGGCACGATGCATCGTGCCCACAGGTACCAGAGAATAAAAAAGAATAGATTCCCGTTTCCATGGGAATGACATAAGATGTAAGAGCGTATTGCATGAGCCCTATTAGCGGATAGGGTGTAGGGGTTCGATTCATCGAACCCGCAAAAACATAAAATAAAATAAAAGGATACTATTAAGTATGAATAAAGGTGGAAAAAAAGTAAGGGCGCATCTTTTAATTTCAGGGAGAGTGCAAGGAGTAGCTTTCCGCTATTATGCCCAGGATATTGCCCAAAACTTGGGAGTAAAGGGATGGGTTAGGAATTGTTGGGACGGCAAGGTAGAAATAGTTGCGGAAGGAGAGGAAGAAAAAGTAAATAAGCTAATAAGCTGGTGTTATCAGGGACCGGGAAGCGCAATTGTAGAAAAAGTAGATATAGAATGGGAGAAATATAGAGGAGAATTCAATTCCTTCGGTATCAGAGGATGATAAAATTTCTGATTAATATAGTAAAAAAATAAAGGATTTTCTTACCTTAATGTTGAATTATAATAATAAAGAAAGTATTACAGAGTAAGTATAAAATTTTAATATGAAATTATAAAATGATTGTAACCTAAAAAAGTAAACAAAATGGTAATGTAGGGGCACGATGCATCGTGCCCACAATAAGCGGAAATAATACAAAGACAGCGAGGGCACAATTCATTGTGCCCCTACAACATAATTATAATCAATCTTATTTCCAACGCGATACAAGATATAGCCCATTGAAAATGTTTTTGCTTTTTGGGGAATAACCATTAGGATATAAATATAGAATTGTTTATTATTTTAAAAGGAGGTAGATGATAATGTGGATTATTTTAGGAGGAATAGCAGCTATAATTTTAGGGGTATTAGGATTAATTAATTGGTGGTCATTGTTTCTCAAAGCTTTAGCAGCCTTAATTCCATTTATATTGGTAGTTGGTGGTGTATTTGCAGTGATTATAGGGATAAGTTCTGTTAAGAGAAAGAGCAGAAGAGAAAAGAGAAGAAGCTGCCGAGAAATCTACAGAAAGCGATAAATCCTAAACAGAAGCAAAATAAACGGTGTCTAAATTAATATAAAAATTAAAAGGATTTTAAGAAGTGAGTAAAGATTTTCAACCTAAACTGAAAAAGCCGAAGTTTAAAGAAGATTTAGAAATTGCTGTAACTATTTTAATAATGATATCGGTTTTTTATGCGCTAACCTATTTAGGGGTAGACAGAATATTGAGTACGGCAATCGTAGCCTTATTGGGAATTTTTATGGAGGTAGCCAGACAAGTTTTTTC
>DPXH01000099.1:0-4465 GCA_003527405.1 Candidatus Sediminicultor tertius
TCTTTTTCCCAATTAATATTTTTCCAGCCACTGAATTCGCTTGCAGACGTGAAGCTAAATTGACCGTATCTCCTATAACGGTGAATTCTTTTCTTGAAGCTGAACCAATCTCACCGAATATGCATAATCCGGTGTTAATTCCAATTTTTGCCTTTAAACGTCTTACTTTACTGTCAATTTTTATCTTTCCATTTTCTTCTATATACTTCATTATCTCTAAACTTGCTCTTGCCGCTCTCTCGGGGTCATCTTCATGGCTAAAAGGTGTACCGAAAATAGCCATCAATCCATCACCCAAAAATTTATTGATACTTCCACCGTATTTATCTACTATACCAACTATCGGTGAAAAAATATTATTTATTATTTCGGTAGCTTTCTCCGGATCCATTTGATCAGCAAGCTTAGTAAACCCGCTTATATCGATAAATATTATGGTAGCTTCACTTCGTTCACTGGGTAAGCTTCCCTTTCCTTCTAATATCCTGGAAGTTACTGCTTCGGGGACATAAGGTTTAAACAATTCTAAAATTCTATTTTGTTTTTTATTTTTCATTTTTTCTTTTTCCATACTAATTTTTTTAAGTCCTCATTCCCTCTCCCCTCGGAAGGAGAGGGTGAGAGGAGAATAAATTAAGATTTCTACTATTATAACAAAAGCTTAAAAACAAATAAAGAACCAGTAATAAAAAGAGACAGACTACTCCTTACATTTATCTTATGTAAAAAATAGCCTGTCCTCTTTTTTCCCATTGTGCGCTACCATTTCTTATTTATTCAATTATATTTTTGATAAAGGACTAATGTTCTAATTTCTTTTTTCATATTACTAATCCTTCTCTTTCTACATTTTGTCGAAAAGGCATCACTTTATATAAGACACTATTCCAATCACTTAAATGATATACATTTAAAGTGAGAACACAACCAGTCTCAATTTCTATAGGGAATAATTGTTGACGAAAAATATCCTCCTCTTTAAGGGTTACTGGGTGGTCTACTAAAACAAGTAAATCATAGTCAGATTCAGGAGCGGCATCTCCGCGAGCTCTTGAACCATAAAGAATAACTTTTGCCTTAGGAGATATCTTATGAATAGATTCCCGACAACGCAATAATAAATTCTTTTCCCTTCTTGAAATATTTAGGCATTTATCAAGTCGCCGCATATTATAACCTCTAAAATTATTAATTGGGTTAGCCATAGAATAATTGTAATTAGAAAATATATCTATTTTATAATATCATTTTTTCGTTTTATTTACCAGTTTTTCAGCGTCAGGTCATTTTGTATAAATAATAAAAAAGGACAGACTGCCCTTTACATTTATCTTATATAAAAAGTAGCCTGTCCCAATTTATTTGTTCTAAGCCTCAAAAATCTTTCAGAAATTCTTCCAAATTTTCTACTTTTTCGGTCTTTTCTTGTTTTGCTTCAGTCAATCCCTGTCGAATCGAATCTAATAATTTAGGATTTTGATAAATCCAGACTTCTTTGCTGGGAATAGATACCATAGGCCTTAGTAAAATATCACCTTCTTCACTATAGAAAATTTGAAACCCATCAACCTTAGCCTGCAAACTAATTATTTTTATAATTTTTTCACCTATAGTTATCCTATTTTTTGAATCAAAGGTTCTTATGCCTGCTGGTATAAATTTTCCATTGATATTATTAATGGTCTCCTCTTTATTGATTTTCATTTCATCCGCCTCCTTATCTAAGATAGTCTATGGTGGGAAATATATCAAGTGGGATTGTGGAAATACCTAACCAATCTACCAATTTCCATCTTTTTTTGTAACAGCAGTATATAAATTATTCATATACACCTCCATGTAAGTTTAATGATTACTTACTTCTTTCAATTACATACCAGAGAAGAAAATGAGATGTGCTTCCTATTTAAATTTAATAAACTAGCGTACAGCGTTTAGCGTACAGTTAGGAAAGAGGGAGCCAGAATTCAGAAGTCAGAATGGAAAAACAGAAATATCATTGCGATGGACATAAAAAAAGGCAGGCTGCTTTTTACATGAAAAAATTGTAAAAGCAGCCTGTCCCCTTTTTTGATTCTATTTACTATTTTATCCTGGGTATGCCAAGGTCTTTACAAATCTTTATTGCTAAAATATCTATAATCTCATTATGTCTTGGAATTGCTGATCTCTTATTCAATGCTGGATTATGCCACCAAGAATGATTTCTGCCTTCTCTTAAAAATATGCAACTATTATCTCGAAGATATTTCAGTAATTCTTTTCTTTTCATATAGCAATTTGTTCTTCTCTATAATCATTGCCTACCGTCATTAAAGCATCATGTCTATTGAATTCCAAAGCTTCTTTTAAAGTAATTTTTAAACTTTCTAATAATTTCTCATGGGTTCGCTCTTGACAGTTAACTCCGGGAATTTCCATTATCCAACCAATCCACCAATTTCCATCTTTTTTTGTAACAGCAGTATATAAATTATTCATATACACACCTCCATATAATAATTATTTACCTCTTTAAGTAGTTCATAATTTACCAAATTTATGATAAATCAGGAATTACTAATATTATAACAAAAGCAGGAAAATAAATAAAGAATAAAAACTAGCGGATAGCATAGAGCGTATAGAAACAAGTATATAGCATTAAGTATGTAGTAAAGAAAAAGAAAAAGGAAAGAAAATACTATGATTAAAACCCAAAAAATAAATAAAATAGTAATGTAGATACACGATGCATCGTGCCCTCAGAAAACTTAGGTAATAATATGGGGAGGGCACAATTCATTAGCCCTACAACCCAATATAACCAACAAATCCAAAATTACTGTAAAATTATTTACGATACACTGTGTATATACTCTGCTTTTAAATATTTTTTAGCTTTTAGGGAATAATAACCATACTATGAAAGGAGTGCGGAATAGAGTTAGAGTTCAACGTTTAGTGTAGGACAGGCGTCTCGCCTGTCTATCAAATAAAAATAGGCAAGCTGATTAATTTATCATAACTCACCTACTTTAATATTCTTTTAAAAATATGAAATAACAATTTTTTAATATTCTGCAATTGTAAAAGTTGAGTTTATAGGGTAAACTTGAACATTCTGAATGCCAGAAAAATATAAATTTACAAAATCCACTATATAAAGGTATTCTTCCTGTAAGCTGACTTTCTCGTTTTCATCTGAATCTGCATAATAATTTCCATCATCATATCCGCAACCTCTACAAAAAGCAAAAGTAAAAAGTCCGAAAGGATCACCATCATAAGGATGATTTGAATATTCAACACTTGGTTGATCATAATGACTAGAAGTTAACACTTTATACTGGTTAGTAGTAAGAAGATCTTTAGGTTGACTCTGTGAGAAAACATTAATAATCTCATTATTAAAAGATATTAAATTTTCTTTAGATATTATTATTTCCTTTTTCTCTTTTCCAATAAAACCTCCTGAAAAACAAGAATCAAGAAGAACTACTTTCGTTCCTGGTATAGCACTTAGATGGCTTTCTAATTCATCGACACTTATCATCGTACTTAGATCTAAGACAACAGCAGTATCTGTTGGACAAATATAAGAAATATTTGTATCTGTATCTAAATAACCGTGACCACTAAAATAAAGATATGAAATATCGTTTTCATCTGCATCAGAAAAAGTAGAATCAATTCCATTTAAAATAGCATTTTTGGTTGCATTCAAATCTTTTAATTCAACAATAGAAGAAAATTCAGTTTCTGATAAACCAAATTTGCATTGTCCAAGAACTTGATGCATCCTATATACATCATAAGGAGGGGCATTTAAATCAGTTAAAGTTACTCCATCATCGTTTTCATAATCACCCACTCCAACAAGCAAAGCACGATATATAACATCTTCTTCAACTGGAGGAATTAGAGGAATATCTTCTGGAGTATTTCTTATATAAACCAATACTGTATCAGTTTTAGTTATTCCTTCTTCCGTATAAGAAACAGTTATTATTGCTGCTCCTGCAGAAATTCCAGTAATAGTCCCACTGCTATTAACAGTTGCACAAGCATTATTTGAACTGTAAGTACAATTTGTCAGAGGTATATCTGCACTACTATAATCACTATAATACGCAGTAACTGAACTAATGGTAACAGTATTACCCAAACTTAAAGTTATATTAGTTGTTGAAGGAAGGACGTTTATTTTAACAAGAGTAATTTGAAGATAAAATTCGAAATTTATATTAATTGTCTGATAAGCTTTAACCTCAGCTATTTTTGTATACTTCATATCAGAAAGAGTTACTTCAATAATATGGTTACCAGCAGAAACATTTTTCAAAGTATAAGGAGTTATCTTACCCGTATCTTTGCCATCTAAATATATTTTTGCTCCAGAAGGATTAGATGTTATCTCAATGGAACCAGAAGGTCCAAAAAGAATAGAAGAACATCCGGAAGCTATTAGAAAACATAATATTAT
>DPXH01000099.1:4733-16140 GCA_003527405.1 Candidatus Sediminicultor tertius
TGGTTACTACCCAAAAAGTACTTAAAGTACCCATATTTCAAAAATAGTACAAATAACATCAAATAATACTAACTTACAAGGCTAAATTATTTACTTATAGCACCTTGAAAACTTAATCAGCAAAAATGGCTAAAACCCTTTATTTTACTTGTGTTTTATGGTATAATAAGCCATAAAATACTAATAAATAAAGGAGAGTACCGATGTCCTTTCACCTAAATAACGCACAACAAATGGCCATCAATGATTCCCTATTATCACTTACCGAAAGGGAGAGAAAATATCTCAATAACTCCTGGGCAGAAACCTTCAGTAAAAAGATATTCCCCTTCATCAAGGAAGACCGATTTAGCATATTATATAGTGATAATCCTGCCTCCCGGCCTAACAACCCGGTAAATGTCTATTTCGGACTTCTCATCTTAAGGGAGATCTTTAACCAATCAGATGAAGAAGCCCTTAATTCCTTAATGTTTGATATCAGGTATCAGCATGCCTTACATACGACCAGCTTCCAAGAACAACCGGTATCCAAAAACAGCCTGACCAACTTTCGGGCAGCGGTATACAGATACAACCAGGAACATGGTATTGACCTCATCCAGCAAGAGATAGAAGCACAGGCCAAATCTTTCTCTAAACTACTTAAAATAGATGGTAAGACCGTCCGGATGGACTCCTTGATGATAAGCTCCTCCTGTAAGAAATTGTCCCGCTTAGAAATTATCTATTCTACAGTTGCGCGACTCATAAAGGTCATAGATAAAAATACTACCCTACCGGAATACTTTAAACCCTATTTAGAAGAAAGCCATTATAATGATACCATCTACCGCGCTAGAGATAAAGATTTAAATACTAGAATTAAAAAAGTATTAAAAGATGGTGTAAGACTTTATTCCCTATATAGAAAGGATAAAGAGATAAGAAAGACCAAAGAATTTAAACTCCTTGCCCGGATGTTAAAGGAACAGAAGGGAAAGTCATCTAAACATATATCACCTAACTCCCTGCAAAACCCTACTGACCCGGATGCTACCTACCGCAAAAAGGGGAAGAAGAAGCATATAGGTTATACGGCAAATATTGTAGAGAAGTTCGATGATAATAATAGAATGATAGAAGGCTATGACTTACAAAAAAATACCTACAGTGATCAGAAATTCGCTGAAGATACCATTAAAAGATTAGATAAAGGTACTACCGCTCTTGTTGATGGTGCCTATTATTCAGAAGACATAGACAAAAAAGCCAAGGACAAAGGCATAAAGATGGTCCCTACTAACCTGGTAGGAGGAGGTAAAAATAACAATGGTGATAAATTTGAGATAGATGAGAAAAAACATCTGGTAAAGAGATGTCCCTCTGGCTATAAGCCCATAAATAGTAAGTTTAAGGAAGGATCCTATAGAGCACATTTTAATAAGAAACACTGTAACGATTGTCCCTTACGGAAAGATTGTCCGGTAATAGAACAGAAAAAGAGTTACTTCCTTAAAGTATCAGAGAAAACTTTACACCGCTGTCGACTTATCACCAAGATGGGAACTTCCGAATATCAAGAGCTGGCCAAAAAAAGGGCCGGGATTGAGGGTATCCCCTCGGTACTTCGCAGGAGGTACAAGATAGATCATCTGCCGGTAAGGGGAGAAGTACGTTCAAAGGTGTATTTAGGGTTTAAGATATCGGCTATAAACTGTAAGAGATTGATAAAAGGGTTGATGAATAGGCCAAAAGAAGGCCTTCCTGCTCTTTTATTTAACCATTTGTTATCGCTATTCAGTTTTCAAAGGACATATAGAGTTAAATTTGCTGCTTAAGTAAAATATGTTGTATTAAAGCTTTAGTTTTTGGGAGATAATCATAAGATAGTTATATCAATAAAAACGGATATTTCTTACCGCGGATATTAACTATTTCGGCAGAATAAACGCAGTAATGTGGATATTAATAGCTATATGAAATAAACGAATAAATTTGCCTAGAAATTTATAGTTGAATTTTGGAGGTGCAATATGAAAATTGAGTATATAATTAAAAAGGAAGATGATTTTTGTAATTCAGTAGAAAGATTTAAAAACTTGTTATCAACTAATTCTAGAATTACATTTGAAAACTCAAAGATAAAGTTTAGTAATGTGGCTTTGGACTATTCTATAAAAACAGAAAAAATTCAAAATAAAAAAGAAAGAATATTTCAGCTTATATTTATCAGCAATGAATCAGATGAAAGTAGAAGTGTAAAACACCTAGAAAAAATTGACAAATTATTTAAGAGAATTATAAAAAAATCTGGTATAAAATTTAATCTAAATACTATTTGGGATGAGGTGTCTCAATACTATTGTAAAAGTTGTTATCCAAGAATTAATGAAATAGAAAATTTAATGAGAAAACTTATTTTTAGATTTATGATTAAAAATATAGGTAGTGATTGGGTGAAGAAAAGTTTTCCACAAAAACTAAAAGAAAATGTAGAAAAAATTGCAGAAAAAAATAAGGTAGAAGGTTTATTAGAAAATAGTTTATATGAGGCTGATTTTATTCAGTTGATTGAGTTTATTTTTATACCATATCCAAAAAATAGGGATATTAATAAGCTTTTTGAAATGATTAATGCTGCAGAAAAACTAGGTGATTTAGAAAAAGTAAAATAATTTCAGCCTAAATCAAACTGGGAAAGATATTTTTCTTCAATAATTAAAATTGACGACCTTGAAGATAAGTGGAGAAAACTTTATAAATACCGTAACAAAGTTGCTCATAACAAACCATTAACAAAAGACGATAATAAAAATATTGTTATCATATCTGAGGAAATAAAAAAAGCGCTAAGTAAAGTATTGGATGGCTTAGATGATATTATTGTGGATAATTCTGATAAGAAAATGATCAGTGAGGTTGCAAAAGATTCAATTTCTACATACCCGGTATTTTTTGAAGCATTTGAAAATATACAAAAATTGAATATAAATTTCGATATGCTGAATAATATAGAAAAGATAGGCAAGTTAGCAATAGATCCCGATATACTAAATAATTTTACAGGCGTTATGCAAAAATTAACTATAGATCCTAGCGTATTCGAGAATATAGAAAAGATAGGCAAGTTAACCATAAGTTCTGAAATTATTAAAAACCTAGAAAGAGCAAATAATATATCAACAAAATTTGAGAAGTTGGATGATTTGTCTAAAGAAAATAACTCTATCGAAACAAAAGAAGATAATGGCGTAAAGAATGAAAACTAAAAAATGACATAAGATGGCCTTTTGTCTTGCTTTTATTAAATTTATATCATATTTTAAGAAATTACAACATGTTAAATGTTGCGGTCAGACCTCAAAATAATTAAACAGATTTGGAGATGATACAATGAGTACACAGTTTATTACTAATGAAGAAAAACTTCTTTCGGATGTTATTAATAATATCCTCCCTTCATCAGAAAAATTATATTTCTTGATAGGGTATTTCTACTTTTCAGGCTTCCAGGAAATTTATAAAGAAGTTGGCGACAAAGAAATAAAGATTTTGGTGGGTTTAGAGGTTGAGCATGACTTAAAAAATAAAATTAGAGAATTTGAAATTATCCAAGAAATAAATGAACCACGGGGTAAATTAAGAGATAATTATTTTAAATCCCTGGTTACCCTTTTTAATGATACTGATTTTTTTGACTCGGAAGAAAAACAGGAAGCATTTAGACTGTTTTTAAATAAAATAAAAAATGGTACATTGGAAATTAAAAAAACTTTACAGCCAAATCATGCCAAACTATATATTTTTGAAAACCAGAAAGAATTTAGTCAAGGCGGAGATTATCCCGGAACAATCATTACCGGTTCAAGTAATTTATCAAGATCAGGGCTAAGAGGGAGATTTGAGATTAATGTAGTTTCTCGTGATTCAATTAACTTTTCTGAAGCCTATAAAATATTCCAGGATTTATGGGAAAATGCTGTTACGATTGTAGACAAAAATAATATCGATGAGTTTTTATACAATGTAGTTGAAAAGATATGGATTGATAAACTTCCCAAACCATTTCTATTATATATACGGGTATTACAGGAATATTTTGACGAACATATAAAAAATTCAATAAGACTGCCGGCGGAGATTACCAGAGGACGATATATAAATCTTAAATATCAAATTGATGCTGTGAAGAAAGCCCTTGATGTTATTCAACGGCATAATGGGGTTATTATTGCCGATGTTGTTGGGTTAGGGAAAAGTATCATTGCCTCAGCAATAGCTCACAATCTAAATCTTAAGACCATCGTTATAGCACCTCCCCATTTAAAAAGCCAGTGGGAAGATTACCGCTACGATTTTGAATTTAATGCTAAAGTATATAGTAGCGGGAAAATAGAACAAGCTATAGAAGAAAATGATCAAGATGAAGAAAAATTGCTGATTATAGACGAAGCTCACAAATACAGGAATGAACTTACCATAGATTATGCCAATCTTCATAAACTCTGCCAGCGTAATAAAATTGTATTACTATCCGCTACTCCCTTTAATAACCGGCCACAGGATGTTTTTTCTATGGTTAAATTATTTCAAATTCCTACAAGGTCAACTATTCAGACAGTTGATAATCTCTCCTATCAATTTAAAAAACTTATTTCTGAGTATAAAGAAATTAAGGAAATACAAAAAAATAAAAGAGAAAGTGATATTGCTATTACTGCTCGTATAAAAAAAGTAGCTGATGAAATTAGGAATATTTTGTCCCCTCTTGTTATACGGAGGTCCCGATTAGATTTGGATGGTATAGAAGAATACAAAAAGGATCTAGAACAACAAAACATTTCTTTTCCCAAAGTTAATGAACCGGAACTCCTTGAGTATAACTTACAAGAGTTAAGCGACCTTTATAAAGATACACTGGAAACTGTTGCCCCTGAAGATGACGAAGAAGCTGGGTTTATTGGTGCAAGATATATGCCGACAAGTTATATAAAGAATTTTGAGAAATACCGGGAGAAAATAGCCAAGGAAATGGGTGTTGATGAAAATCTGTTGAAGCAGACCCAAATGAATTTAGCTAAATTTATGAGACGTTTGATTGTACGCCGATTTGAAAGTTCTATCTATGCTTTCCAGTCAACTTTAGATTCTATAATTAAATCTTCTGAAATTATCCGTGATTGGTATGAAAGAGTAGGAAAAGTACCGATATATAAAAAAGGGAAATTACCTGATGTAGATGCTCTTTTGGAAGTTACAGGAGAAGATATAGATGAAGAACTTAAAGATATCATATTAGATGAGGAATTAAAAAATTACAAAGAAAAGGGTTTGTGGCTTATTGATAAAAGGGAAATCAGAAAAGGATTTATCGAAGATGTAGAAAAAGATATTAAGATTCTTAAAGATATACGTGAAAAATGGTTTAGTAAAGGCTTCCCCAAAGACCCAAAACTTGAGCATTTTGCCTCAATAGTAAAACAAAAATTAAAGGAAGATTCTAATAGAAAAATAGTTGCCTTTACAGAATTCGCGGATACAGCTGATTATTTATTTGAAAAATTAAAGCATAATTTAAGGGTTTTTAAATATTCTTCTTCTGATTCCAGTCAAAAAAATAAAAAAGCAATAAAAGAAAATTTTGATGCAGGAGCAAAAATCCAAAAGAATGATTATGATGTATTAATAGCCACAGATGCAATTTCCGAAGGATTCAACCTGCATCGGGCCGGTATTGTTTTTAACTATGACATTCCTTACAACCCAACCAGAGTAATTCAAAGGGTTGGACGTATAAATCGTATTAATAAAAAAGTTTTTGATGAGCTTTTTATTTATAATTTCTTTCCCACTGCTACAGGGGAAAGGGAAACACGTGTTAAACAGATTGCTACCTTAAAAATCGCTATGATACATGCACTTTTTGGTGAAGATACAAAAGTACTCACCAAAGACGAAGAACTTAGAACCTTCTTTGCTAAACAATTCCGGGAAGCTTTTAAAAACCAAGAGGAACTATCACCTGAAACCAAATATGAGAATTTTATTAAGAAATTACGTATATCTAACCCCAACCTTATTGAAGAAGCTTTAAATATTTCCAAAAGATCAAGAGTTAGACGAACAACAAAGAAAGATCGTTCAGGGGTAGTAGTATTTGGTAAAAAAGGCGATGAATATGTTTTTAAATTTAGCCCATCTCCTAAAGAGTGTATCCCCCTGGGAGCTGCTAAGGCATTTAAATTATTTGAAGCAGAAATCTCTGAAGACGCAGAAAAAACAAGTAGAACTTTTGATGCAATTTATACTCAATTAAAAGATAACCTTTTTTCTAAAAAGAAAGAGATTGCTTTAAATAGAGGTAAAATAGAAGCAATAGACAAAGTAGAAGCCCTAAAAACAATACTTCCAGAAAAAAAAGATTACTTAGAGGATCTTTACTATGTTTTAAAAGAACTGGATGCCCTACCTGATCGATATGCAAAAGCCATTAGGGCAATCGACTTAAAAAATCTCGATAGAGAAATCAAAGAATTAGAGAAAGAAGTTCCCCATAAGTACCTTCTAAATATTATTGATAGAGAAAAGAAAATTGATGAAGGTAGAGAATCATTAATCTTATCAGAGGAGTTGATTTAAATTATTGATTTCAAAAATCCTTATAACCGTAGCCAGTATATAAATTTTTTCCGAAACCAGCTTTTGCCGGAAGATTTTGAGGAACATGATGAAAAGATAGAAGTTAGTTTTCAACCCAAATTTATTCGAAAAATTGTTAAAATTGGTGAAGTCCGTTCTTTAGAGATGAATGTGTACCAGATAACTCACCATTCAGAAAATGACCCAAGAATTTCTCTCTCCAGAGATTCCTTCCGCTTATTAGCACAATATGGCATAAAGAGAGCTCTCATCTTATTCATTTCCCAAAACTCACTTAACTATAGACTTTCGCTGGTTATAATTGATTTAAAATGGGAAGAAGGAAGAAGAGTCAAAAAGGAATATTCTAATCCTCGTAGATATTCATTTTTTTTAGGGCCGGAAACAAAAACACATACACCTGAAACATATTTAATTAAAAAGGGCAGGGTTAAAGATTTTGAGGACATAAGAAATAGATTTTCTATAGAGGTAGTCAATAAGGATTTCTATAAGCAAATAGCAATTCTCTTTACAAAATTAGCAGGTGGAAAGAGAACAATTGGCAGAACAAAATATGAGGAAAAAGGCAGCCTTCAATTGCCATCTACTTCCGACGATAAACTAAAAAAAGAATTTTCAGTCAGATTAATTGGCAGGTTGATTTTCTGCTGGTTCTTAAAGAAGAAAACTTCTGATAAAGGCGTTCCTTTAATTCCAGAAGAACTTCTTTCTTCGAAGGCAGTTACTCGAAAACCTGGTTTTTATCATAATATCCTTGAACCCCTCTTTTTCGAAACACTCAATAAGCCCTTAAAGCAACGTAAAAAAGAATACCAAATACTCTCTTGGTCACAAATACCCTTCCTTAATGGCGGTCTTTTTACACCTGAATATCATGATTATTATCAGATTGATCAACTTGGAATATCTAAATACATTAATATTTTGAAGGTACCAGATAATTGGCTAAAGGAATTATTCAATATTTTCGAAATATACAACTTTACAATAGATGAAAATACTCCGGTAGATGTTGAACTTTCTATTGAACCGGAGATGTTAGGGCGAATCTTTGAAAACCTTTTAGCAGAAATCAATCCCGAGACAGGTAATTCTGCGCGTAAATCAACCGGAAGTTACTATACTCCCAGGCCAATAGTTGAATATATGGTCGATGAAAGTTTGAAACAATATCTACTTTCTAAAACGAATCTTGACGAAAATAAAATATCTTCTTTGCTCGCTTACGAGGAAGAAGAGGTCGGTCTAAGTGAGTCTGAAAAAGACGCTGTTATTGATGCCCTTGATGTTATAAAGATTATTGACCCTGCTTGTGGGAGCGGAGCATTTCCGATGGGCATATTACAGAAAATGTTATTAATCTTACAGAAAATAGATCCTGAATCTAAAAAATGGTTATCCAAAAAAGTACCACGAATAGAAAATTCCATAGTAAGGAGGGAACTTCAGAAGAAAATTGAAACAGGGAATTGGAATTATGTACATAAATTGGGTATCATCCAGAGTTCAATCTATGGAGTAGATATCCAGTCTATTGCGATTGATATTTCAAAACTACGATTTTTTTTGTCACTTATTGTTGATGAAAAGATAGATGATTTAAAAGATAATAGAGGAATTGAACCACTTCCAAATCTGGAATTTAAATTTGTATGTGCTAATTCCCTTATTGGATTGCCTAGTACTCTTGTTGGATCATATAAAAAAGGATTACAACCGAAACTATTTGAAGCAGTTGATAACATAACAGAACTAAAAAAATTACGTGAAGAATACCTTAGATGCTATGGAGATGAGAAAATATCAATTGAGAAGAAATTTCAAGAGATACAAACCGAGATGCTTAGCGGCAGTTTAAAATGGTTAAGTTGGGGCGGGAAAGATTCACAAACCGTTAAACTATCACAATGGAATCCATTTTCGGGTGAATCTTGTGAATGGTTTGATCCGGAATGGATGTTTGGAATAAAAGATGGTTTTGATATAGTAATTGCGAATCCACCTTATGTCAATGTAGAAAAAATTGATGAGAATATCAAGAAAAATATTAAATTTTTCAAAACCGCTTATCAGAAATATGACTTATATGTTTTATTTTACGAGAAAGGAATTGATTTGTTAAAAGAGAAAGGTATTTTGACATTTATTTCTTCTAACAAGTTTTTATCGCAAGGATATGGTTTATTATTGCGAAAACTTTTTCTTAAATATCAAATAAATCAAATAATTAATTTTAATTATGATATTTTCGAATCCGCAGTAGTTAGAACGTGTATTTTTCAATTAACAAATAAAAATGCTAATAAAAATAAAATAAAAGCAATTGAAATTAATAGTCACGAGGATGCCTATAAATTCAGCGATAGGATGTATAAATATTTGGGCCAGGAAGTATTTAAAAGTACAGATGAAAATAATTTCCGAATTAACCTAACTAATGAAAAAATTAAAATCCTAGGAAAAATAAAACAAAAATGTTTGCAAGTTTATGATATTTGTTCGGTTAATTATGGTTTAAGGCCCGTTAGTCTTATCAAAGGGCAAGATAAATATTTCTTTATCAAAAAAGAAAACCCAAGAGATAAGTATAAAAAATACTTTGAAGGAAAGAATATCGGGAATTGGACGGTTAAAGAACATAGTTTTATTGATTATCAACCTAATATAATGTATAATCCAATGTTTCCTGAATTATTTGAAAATGAGAAATTAGCAGGTATTTGCACTTTGAGCGATATTGAAAAATTGAGATTTATATATGATAATACGGGGATATATTGCAATCATTCTGTTGTTATTTTGACCTTATGGCACAAACTTGAAGAGGTTAATTATTCAACAATAAAACGAATAATTACAAAAGATAAAATCACAACTTCTAAAAATTTTAGTTATAAGTATTTACAAACAATATTAAATTCAAGAATGATAAAATTTTATGTTAAAGAGCTATTATATGACGGCACTCATTTTTATCCAAATCACATTAAACAGTTGCCAATAAAAAAAATTTCTCCTGAAGAACAAAAACCCTTTATTGAAGTCGTTGATAAAATACTTACTATTACTAAGTCCGATGATTATTTCCAGAATCAATCCAAGCAAGACAAAGTCAAAGAATACGAACGCCAGATTGACCAGATGGTTTACAAATTATACGAATTGAATAATGATGAAATAAAAATTATAGAGAATTTTGACAGTAAAAAGTAAATAAAAAAGGAAATAAATTATATGGCGTTGAATAGTTATGAAGAAATTGTTACTAATTTTGTATCACCTACTCTTGTTCTAGCAGGACCCGGTGCTGGCAAAACCTATCTCTTGGCTGATAGGGTCAAGCGTCTTTTGTACAACGGTACAGACAAAGGTGTTATAACTGTACTCACATTTGGAAAAGATGCAAACCAGCATATGATTAATGAACTTATTAAACCGAGCGGTTTTAATATTCCTTTTGCGAAGCTACCCCATATTTCTACGATGCATTCTTTAGGTTTTGAAATACTATGTGAAAAGCCACGTGACGTCAATTTACTCAAAACCAATCTCAGGGTTCAAGAGAATGAAAATGTAAAACGATTGATGTATCGGGATGCATCTTTAATACTCGATTATACTGAAGACGATAGTAAAGAAGCTCTTAAATGCAAGCAATACGGTGATTGCAAAGAAAACCCCGAAGAAAGAAAATGCCAAATATGTGAGCAATATTGGAAAATAATGTCGAAATGTAACTATGTGGACTTTGATGATCTAATTCTTTTTGCTTGTCGTATACTAGAGAAAAATCCTACTATTCTTAAAAAATACCAATTCCAGGCAAAACATTTGTTAGTTGATGAATACCAGGATATTAACACAGTACAATTTAGACTAATAGAGTTGCTTAGTAGAGAATCCAGAAATGGGCTTTTTGTAGTTGGGGATGATGCTCAAAGTATCTATGGATTCCGTGGTGGCAATCCTAAATTTATCTTGCGTTTTAAAGAAGATTTTCCCGGTTCAGAAACTCCACCATTACCATATAGTAGAAGGTGCCATGATAAAATAATGCAAGATGCCATTAAAGTTTTAAAAAAATACTACACCGATTGGACAGGGGAACAAGAATTAAAATATAAAGTGCCAAGTGGTGAAGAACCTCAAATATGGAAATTACTTAGTGATAAAGCAGAAGCAAAAGTGGTTGCTGTAATTGCTCGGCAATTTGTTCAAGAGAAAAAGAGTATTTTAATACTCGTTCCAAAGAAAGAATTTTTCCCTTTGATTACCCAAGAACTATCCAGACGAGGCATAGTATATAGTTGTCCAATAAGTTTCTTGCCCGAAAGAGTGAAAATTGCAAAGCTGTTTGTAGATTGGGTAACTAATTCTTCTAACACATTTAGAACACGGTTAGTTATTGAAGAACTTATAAATAAAGGCATTGCACATATTCCAGGGGCAAAAAAGGATAAAAGAACTACCCCAGAAACTATTAAGAACCGAATTATAGAAGAAACTGAAATTGCTAAACTATGGGAAAGTGTTAATAAGAAAAACGATCTATTTTTGGTCATTAAAAATTTAAAAGATCCCAATAAAACCCTTATAAAAATTAGAGATGAGCTTTTGAATTTAAGTGATTTATTTATTAATTTTAAAAAAGAAAAGTGCGGTGAGTTTATCAAACAGTTGGCAGTTGTATCTAGTGCCTTGTTAAATAACATATGTTTTCTTTTGCAATATTTTCAATAATGAATTGTGGCGATTACTATTT
>DPXH01000010.1:0-168 GCA_003527405.1 Candidatus Sediminicultor tertius
TCTGCTCTTTCGATATCACCGGGCAGCAATACCGCTTTATTCACATCACCTTTCTTGCATCTTATATGATATTGTACTTCTTCCAATTTCCTCACTCCTTTTATGTCATTCCCGCGAAAACTGTACTCGACCTGATTGGAGAGCGGGAATCTATTATTGTAGGGGCGT
>DPXH01000010.1:551-3287 GCA_003527405.1 Candidatus Sediminicultor tertius
TTTTTTTGAAAGTTGCCGCCTTAAATGATAGTAACCTACTATGGTTTTATGATAATCAATTTGGGTATCTAAGTCAATATTCCGTATATTTTAATCTAATATATATAAATTCTATATTCAAAAACCCCATAAAACAATTAGGTGTTAAGATACTTTTAAAAAAAATTAAAAAAATATTCATAACTACCTTGCATTATAAGATACTGTGTGATACAATGCTACCGTACATAAAAAGGTACAGTATAATATTCAATAATAGTATTAAAAATTATTTGAAAAAGGATGGTGATAAATTGAATATTCAATTTAAAAAGGGAGTATTGGAATTATGTGTTTTAAGTATGCTAGAAAGAGAGGTCTGTTATGGGTATGAATTGGTTAATGAAATTTCCAAAAGTATATCAATTTCCGAAGGGACAATATATCCCTTATTAAGGCGGTTAAAATCCGAGGAGTTAGTAACTACATATTTGCAAGAATCTCAGGAAGGTCCGCCCAGAAAATATTACAAATTGACTGAATTGGGCCGAAAGAAAGAAGAGGAATTAAAGGAAGAATGGTTTACTTTCGTAAAGGATGTTAATAATTTTTTGAAAGGAAGTGGAAAGAATGAATAAAAAAGAATTTTTAGGAAGATTATCTGAATTAATTAAAGATATATCTGAAGAAGAAAAGAAAGATATATTGTTTGATTATGAAGAACATTTTAGAATTGGATTGGAGAAAGGAAGAAAAGAAGAGGAGATCGCTGCATCACTCGGAGATCCGAAGGTTATAGCTAAACAAAGCAGAGCAAGTTGTATATTAAGAGAGGCAGAAAAAACAACTTCTGCAAGCAACATAATGAGAGCAATTTTTGCAGCCGTAGGGTTAGGATTTTTTAATTTGGTAATTGTTTTGGGTCCTGCAATCGGATTAATAGGTATACTTGTAGCATTATTTGCTGCGGCATTTGCTATTACTGTTTCGGGGGCAGCTGTATTATTCGGAACTTTACTGGGACCTGTTTTTGCCTGGAATGTATATATTCCATTTGCAGCGGTAGTTAGCATTCCGTTGGGTATTGGTCTTACTGCTCTGGGTCTTTTATCTATAATCGGAACATTCTATTTGACTAAGTTCTTTTATAAATTAAGTATCAGTTATTTAAAAATGAATTTAAAGATTATAACCAATAGGAGGAATAGAGAATGAGAAACAATACAAATATCCAAAAGATGGTAATATGGCTGGTTATTATAGCTGCAGTTTCACTTACAATAGCAGCAATAGCTTTTTTCAACACAGAAAACTATATGGTAATTTTTAGGGATAGAGATAATTTTGAAGGAAATTCAATAGACGAAGTTACAACTTTTGGCGTTGATCAATTGAAGGAAATTTATGTTCATTCAGTGAGTTCAGATGTTAGTGTATTTTCAACAGATGAAGAAGATGTTAAAATTCATTTTTATGGTAGATCAGTCCTTAAGTCTGAAAAGGCATTGCCTGAATTGATAACCAATCTGGAAGGAAGCAAGTTAAAAATTGAAATAGAATATCCCAGAGTATTATTTTATAATGCTAATGTTGTTTTAGATGTTTATATCCCTCAAGATTGTAGGGAGAGTATTATTATAGATACAGTATCAGCAGATGTAGATATTAGCAATTTAGACCTGAATAATTTTCGATGTAAAACTGTCTCCGGAGATTTAAGGATAGAGTCTCTTGGTTCAGATAATCTAACACTTAACACCACTTCCGGAGATGTGGATGTAATAGATTTTTCGGGAAATTTAGAAGCAGATTCAGTTTCAGGAGATATAGATGTTGGATACAGGGTTTTCGATAATAATATTGATATTAAAACAATTTCCGGAAAAGTTAAAATTGATTTACCTCAATATGCAGAATTTTATTTAAAAACTAATACTGTTTCAGGAGAGGTTGTTGCCAAGTTCCCTATTACCATAATTAGTTTTAATAAAATGAATCAACTTGAAGGCACTGTAGGAACAGGAGATAGTAGAATTGTAGTTGATACTGTTTCGGGAGATATTTATATAAATAAATTTTAAAAAAATATTTGTAGAAAGGAAAGGAATTTAATTATGAAAAATAAACTTTATAGATCGAAAAAGGATTGTGTAATCGGTGGAGTATGTGGAGGCATCGCGGAATATTTTGATGTTGACCCTACTTTAGTAAGACTACTGGCTATACTTATATTTTTCTTTGGGGGAAGCGGTATTATTGCTTATATTATTGGCTGGATCATAATTCCTCGGAATCCTAACGGAAACACAGAAGATAATTCTGAGAACAAAGGGGAGATTGAAGGAAAAAGTAAGAAGGGGGCGGATAAAGCAGATAAAAAGGCAGAAGAAAATCTATCAGAAGAAAGGTCAAAAGGTAATTCAGAAAGAAATAAAAATATTATCTTAGGAATAATTCTTATAATTGCAGGTTTGATCTTTATGGGGAGTACCCTTTTCCCCTGGATTACCTGGATAGCCTGGGGTACTTTTTGGCCGGTGATAATAATTGTGGTAGGACTGGTAATTATAATTCGAGCTATATAATTGTATAATTGAACTTAATAAAAAAGAGGATTTCTAAAAATTTTGTAGAATATTAACATGCATACAATATGCATACTTAATTTAGTAAATAGAAAATAATAAAATTTAAAAAATAAAATAGGAGGTAATTAATATGGCTTTTAAGGTGGCTTTTATCGCCCATACCCCTGAT
>DPXH01000007.1 GCA_003527405.1 Candidatus Sediminicultor tertius
GACCTGTATCCTTCGCCAAATGGGTGGCTTAATATCCTTTAAGGTAATCTTAAATTGATATACTTGATCAAATTTCTTTTTCATAATTTTTCCTCCTCTTATAATTTAGGATTTTTATCGATAACTTTTTTAAAAGCTTTATATAAATAATATTCTCTAAAAAATTTCAAAAATCCTCTTTTTTGGGTAAAAAATGATAAAAATAAATTATCAGCTATTGGTTTTTAGATTTCGGTTAAATATTCATTTACTTAACAAATTCCACAATCAAAGTATAATAAATTAACAAAAAGATTAATTAATTGTGCTCAGCTCCATAAACATGAAGTGTAAAGGGGGTAAAAGAAATAAGAGAAAATTCCAGAGTTATACTTATTTAAATTGACTTGATATGTTATAATTACAAAAATAATGTGAGAAAAAGAGGGGGAGTCAAGTAGAGAAATATCAAAAATATCAATCAATAAAAGATAGATTATTAACTGGAGTGAATAAAAATAATATTGTTTTTTATGGAGGTTAAAAATAATAGAAATGCTCCCCAAGAAATTGATTAAAGAAGACAGGTTTGAAAGAGAGATTGAATACAAACTTTCAGAAAAAGAAATCTGTAAAGCTTTTCTAAAGGAATATAATAAAAAGAATAAAAATGATTATCGTTTTGTTAGGTCAGGTGATCCTATTAAAGGAGAACCTTCTTGTATTTGTACAGAGAATTTAAATATCGAACTTACCCCGGTATATTATAATAAAGAAGAAGCAAAAGCTGCCTGGGGATTAGTTAAATCAATGAAGAAACGGAAGAAGGATAAAGAAAATAATCATAAGCATAAAGATAAAAAAGATTATTTAACCGATGCGAACCAGATGTTTTGTGATTCTTTAAATGAACGGATAAATAATAAAAATGAAAAAAAATATAATCATACTGGTAAATTATTTTTAATTATAGAAGAGGGAATAGGGTTAACCGAAAAGGAAGCAGTGGAGTATTATATTAATCAGGGTAAAAAATTTACTAACAATATTTTTAGCGAAATCTGGCTGATGTTACAGTCAGCAGGGCATTATAAAATATATTTACTGGATAAAAAATAATTTCTTTCTGATTAAAAATGACGATGGATTGACTTTTTCAGAAAAAAGAGAAAGAGAAAAAGTTATAGCCTGCCACAAGTGGAAGCTGGGCAGAAGATATATTTATTTTTCTGGTGTTTTTACAAACAAAAGAGGGAATACAATATCACTCAGGCAGCAGGGCACCCAGACAGAGAGAAATAGAAAAATAAAAATACCAACATAGGTAAACCAGTTTAAAGTTTGCCCTATAGCCATAATAATATGAAAGAGTGAAGCCCATGTACTGAGGAGAACATGACCAAAGTGAGGGAATTTGGTAGATGGTCTTAGGAATGCTATTCCAATACCAAGAAGAGCTAAGGGATTGACTAGCCACCATTTTTCAATAAAACCCAAATGAATCTCTCGTTGGGGCATATTGAGCAGAATTTCACCCAGATAAGGGATTAGCGAATCACTTAAGGTAGCTATCCCGATAGAACCCACATAGCCGATGAGGATTAAAATCCCCATATTACATTTCTTTTTGTTGGGGTAGCATTGATAAAAATTATACATAGAAGCAGTAACCAGTGCACTTAAAAAAACATGGGTTGGGTGAAAGAAATAAAAAATATTATAGGCAGCTTCGGGGGGTAGTTTTTGAAAAAATATTATCAGAATTATTCCGGTTGCAGCCCCGATAGCAGTAAAAGGCATATGCTCTTTTAATTCTTTTAGGATTTGTTTATACATTTCTTTCCTCTATTTTTTTTAAGCTTTTAAGCTAAAAAATTTTTTAGGCGACTAGAGTGTAAAGTTAATAATTATTTAATTAGGTTATAGTAATATGTTATACTTATAGAAGTAGAGAAGTCAATAAAATATCTCGGTAATCTTTAATTTTTATGGGCAAAATTAAATAACCAAAGAAGAAGAGAGGAAGCAGAGATTGAAGATTGGATGCCATGTTTCTATCGCCGGGGGAATAGATAATTCTATTGTTCGAGCAGAGGAATTAGGATGTAGCACTATGCAGATATTCTCTAAAAATGCATCCACCTGGCGGGAGAAGATTTTAAAAAAAGACGAAGTAGAAAGGTTTAGAAAAAATTTAAAAAATTCTAATATTAACCCTGTTTTTATTCACACCTCTTATCTTATTAATTTGGCTTCTCCTTCAGATGAACTTTATTTCAAATCGATTAATGCATTTATTGAAGAGATGAAAAGAGCAGACCTTTTATTGCCTGTCCCTTATCTAATCATTCATCCGGGGGCCCATACCGGGGCAGGGGAGGAATACGGGATTCAGAGGATAATCAGAGCCCTTAATATAATTTTAGAGAAAAGCGCGGATTTAGGTTTAAAGACGATGATATTATTAGAAGATACTGCTGGTTCGGGTACACATTTAGGTTATACTTTTAGGCAGTTAAAGAGAATGATAGAAGGGGCGAAAGATACAAAGAGGATAGGAATGTGTTTTGATACCTGTCATGCTTACGCTGCGGGATATGACCTTTCGCATCAGGAAGGGATTGAACAGACTATAGAAGAGATTGATAAATATGTGGGCTTAGAACGATTAAGGGTGATACATCTTAATGATTCAAAATTTCCTTTGGGTTCCCGAAAAGACAGGCATATGCATATTGGCAAAGGATATATGGGATTGGAAGGTTTTAGAGTGTTGGTGAATCATAAATATCTAAAAGACCTGCCTTTTATTCTGGAGACCCCCAAACATGACGAAAAAGATGATATAAGAAATATTAATTTAGTAAAGAGTTTGATACAGGGGACGGTTCTCTGTGTTAATTTGGTTTAAAATTTAAAATTATTATTAACACAGAGAACCGTCCCCTGTATCAAAGTTGAGGATTTAAATAAATGCCGGTTGAGAGAATCTTAAATGAATTAAAAAAATATAATAAGGTAAGCTCTCGCTTTACTGACTGGAGGCATATTTCGGCTAAATCCGGAATTTATGAGGAGTTTCCGGAGTGGATAGAGGATAAGCTGATAGAGATTTTAAAAGAGAAAGGCATCAGTAAACTTTATTCTCATCAGGCTTCTGCCTTAGAATTTATAAGAAACCATAAGAATGTAGTAGTAGTTACCCCTACCGCCTCAGGCAAAACTCTTTGCTATAATCTGCCGGTATTGGATTCTATCTTAAAAAATGAAAATAGCCGGGCTCTTTATATGTTTCCCACTAAAGCTTTATCTCAAGACCAATTAACTGAATTATATCAATTAGTATCGGCTTTAGATGAGGGGATTAAGACTTATACCTATGATGGAGATACTCCTTCTTCGGCTCGGCAGGCGATTCGTAAAAAAGGGCATATTGTGGTCACAAATCCGGATATGCTTCATTTGGGCATATTGCCTCATCATACCAAATGGATGGATTTCTTTGGAAATTTGAAATACGTGGTAATTGACGAGATTCATATTTATCGGGGGGTATTCGGAAGCCATCTGGCCAATGTAGTAAGGAGATTGAAGAGAATTTGCCGATTTTATGGCTCGAGCCCTCAATTTATCTGCTGTTCGGCGACTATCGCTAATCCCCGGGAGCTTTCTCAGAAGATTGTAGGAGAAGAATTTGTTTTAGTTGATAATAATGGTGCCCCGCAAGGCGAGAAACATTTTTTATTTTATAATCCTCCGGTAATTAATAAAGAATTAGGGATCAGGAAGAGTTTAATCAAAGAAGTAGCCCGTTTTGTGGCCTATTTTTTAAATTATGAAATTCAGACCATAATTTTTGCCCGGAGTCGTCTAACCACCGAAGTCCTGACCAGTTATTTAAAAGATTTTTTAGCTAAAACCGGAAGGCCCAAGGATATAATCCGAGGTTATAGAGGGGGTTATTTACCTAACCTAAGGCGTGAAATAGAAAAGGGTTTAAAAGATGGGGAAATAAAGGGAGTAGTAAGTACTAATGCCCTGGAGCTAGGGATAGATATCGGCCAACTTGATGCCTGTTTTATGGCCGGGTACCCCGGAACTATCTCCAGTACCTGGCAACAGGCCGGGAGGGCAGGACGCCGATCTAATAGTTCAATAGCTATCTTAGTTGCTTCCAGTAATCCTTTAGACCAGTTTGTAATAAATCATCCTGATTATTTCTTCGGAGAGTCACCGGAGAGTGCGGTTATCGACCCGGATAATTTGAGTATTTTAGTCAGTCATATCAGGTGTGCTTCTTTTGAATTACCCTTCGAAGAAGGAGAAGATTTCGGAACAAAAAAACTACGGGATGTTCTGGAATATTTAGAGAAAGAAGGCGTGCTTCATTGTGTGGAAAAGAAGTGGTATTGGATGAGCGAAGTCTATCCCACTGAAGAGATAAGCTTGCGTAGTGCCTCGGTAGATAATTTTGTAATTATCGATACCGCTGACCAACAGGAACAGGTTATAGGAGAAGTGGATAAGGCCAGTGTGCCCACCCTTATCTATGAGGGGGCTATTTATCTTCACGAAGGTGAGCAATATGCTATTCACAGGTTGGATTATCAGAATCAAAAGGCCTATGCCGAAAAAGTCAAAGTTAATTATTACACCGATGCCCAGGACGAAACTAATATAGAGGTTTTAGAGGTATTTGAAAAGGCTGAAGAATCAAATATGGAGCATGCTTACGGGGAGGTGGCCATTACTACCGTTTCCACCTGTTATAAAAAGATAAAATTTTATACTCACGAAAATATTGGTTTTGGGGAAATATCTTTACCCCCGGAAGAGATGCGTACTACCGCTTATTGGCTTGCTTTGACCAATGATATTAGTGAGCTGTTAGAGGATCAGGAAAGTGAAGACACATCTTTTAATTTAAGCAGCGGGCTTTTAGCTCTATCCAATATCCTTATCAATGTTGTTCCTTTATATGTAATGTGTGACCCTCAGGATGTCAGAGCGGTTTCGGAAGTTCGTTCCCCCTTTACCGGAAGGCCGACCATTTATATTTATGATAATTATCCCGGGGGAGTAGGATTTAGTGAAAAGATGTTTGAGCTGCGCAGGTCTTTACTACAGGCGGCTCAGGAATTAATTCTTGGCTGCGGGTGTGAAAAAGGCTGCCCCTCCTGTGTGGGGCCTATTGATGAAGTGGGCATAAAGGGGAAAGAGAGTGCTCTTTTAATTTTAAGGGAGGCTTTGAGCTGATTATGGACCTAAAGAGTCGATTGGAAAAGATTGACCAGTTAAAAAAGAATATAAATAAAATTACTCAATCACAAAAAAGGGAAAGCATACATATTGTAAATCAGGAAGTAAAGATAGAAGAAGTAGTATCAGGAAAATTTATCTCCACTCCTTTTGGGGAAAGCTTTATCCGGGAAAATTATTTCCCCAAAGATTATAGATGCGGGGAGGTTGAACTTTTTCAAATTTTTCAATCTTCTGCCAAAACTATTTCTAATTTAGCCAGAGATGACAGGTTAAAGGAAATAGATATCAACAAGACCGTCTTTTTGGATACCGAGACTACCGGATTGGCCGGAGGAGCCGGGACTTATATTTTTCTGGTGGGAGTAGGGTATTTTGAAGGAGACCAATTTTGTGTCCGGCAATATTTTATGCGGGATTATAATGAAGAGCGGGCCCTATTATCAGCGTTAAACGAACTGCTCGCTAATTTTAAAGCAGTAGTTACTTATAATGGTAAGACTTTTGACCTTCCTTTAATGGAAAGCCGTTATATCATGTCCGGGATGAAGATGAGTTTAAAAGACCCTTACCACTTTGACCTTCTTTACCCCGCCCGCCGTCTGTGGAAGAGAAGACTGGAGAATTGTTCCCTATCTACAGTAGAAAGAGATATACTGGGGGTAATCAGGGATGATGATGTACCGGGGTATCTTATCCCGGAGATTTATTTTAGATATTTACGGACTAAAAATGCCCGGGCGATAAAGCAGGTCTTTGAACATAATTTACAGGATATCATTTCTCTGGTAGCCCTGGTCAGCAGGATGTGTTTTCTAGTAGAAGACCCTTTGAATAATACCGAATACGGGATGGATATTTTCAGTATAGGCAAGATGTTTGATGAAGAGAGGGAATATGAGCAGAGCACCCACTATTATACGGAGGCCTTAAAACACAATTTAGCAGAGGAAGAGGCCTTGGAGATATTAAGATTAGCTTCTTTTGCTTACAAAAGGCAGGGGAAATGGAAAGAAGCAGAAGAAATATGGAAAGAGATAATAAAAAGAAGTCGAGAATTTATCTATTATCCTTACGAAGAATTAGCTAAATATTACGAACACCATTTAAAAAATTATCAAAAAGCAGAGACGGTGGTAAAAGAAGCTCTAAATATTGAAGAAAATATTTTTCTAAGGGAAAAATTACAATATCGTTTAAATCGAATAAAATGTAAACTTTTGTGCCAGGCACAAAAATTGTCATAAGGGAAACAAAGGTGCCTGGCACCTTTGTTTCCCTTATAGAAAAGGAGTAAGAGATGGAGAAGAAGAATTATACTGTGAAAGATTGGCCGGATGAAGAAAGACCGAGAGAGAGGTTAGTCAAGTACGGAGTAGAATATTTGACAGATGCGGAATTATTAGGAATAATATTGGTTAGTGGTTACCAAGGAAAGACTTCAGTGGAATTGGCTAAAGATTTATTATCAGAAACTAAAACTTTAAGGAAGTTGGATTTTTTGAGTTTTACTGAGGTGAAATCTTTTAAAGGGATAGG
>DPXH01000117.1:0-541 GCA_003527405.1 Candidatus Sediminicultor tertius
CCTCTATTCCTCCTGAAAAGAGGGGTATCGGAATGGTTTATCAAAATTATGCTCTTTGGCCCCATACGACTGTTTATGGTAATTTAGCTTTTGGCTTACAAATCAGAAAAGTACCAAAACCCGAAATTGATAAAAGAATAAAAAGGGTTTTAAATATGGTGCAATTGGAAGGTTATGAAAATAGATATCCCCGGCAAATGAGCGGCGGACAGCAGCAGCGTATTGCTATGGCGCGGGCACTGGTATTTGAACCGGAGATAATGCTGCTTGATGAACCATTAAGTAATTTAGATGCACAATTAAGAGAGGAAATGCGCTTTGAGTTTACTGAGTTACAAAAAAAGCTTGGCATTACTGCAGTTTACGTAACTCATGATCAGGCAGAGGCATTGGTAATCTCTGATAAAATTGTAATTCTTAACCAGGGCGAAATAGTTCAATCTGGTTCACCAAAAGAAATTTATTCTAATCCCAAAAATAAATTTGTTGCCGGGTTTATTGCCGTTACCAGTTTTATTAACGGTAGAATTGATTCATTTAC
>DPXH01000117.1:927-6310 GCA_003527405.1 Candidatus Sediminicultor tertius
AGTTTTGATATAGGGCAAAAGGTTTCGGTTGCTATGAGGATGAATGTAATTAAATTTATTCAGGATGAAAATAAAAACGATAAAAATACAGTAAATATGTTTAGGGGGAAAATTATTCAATCTTCTTATTTGGGGAATATTATTGATTATAAAATTAAAGTGGGTAATTGGGAAGTTCGAACCAATAGTGATGCTAAATACAACTTTAAAATTGGAGAAGAAGTGACTTTTTATCTATCACCTGAAGATATTATCGTAACTCGAGAAGAATAAATTTTAGTTAAAAGAGAGGAATATGAATACAACTGTTCTTTATTCTCAAGCGGGTATTGCCACTCAGATAGTGATTTCCGTGGAAGAAGATTACTTTATTGTTGATGCGGGAGATGGTACCTTAAGAGATTTATTGCATGAAAAAATTGATCTTAGAAAAATAAAGGGAATATTTTTAACTCATGGACATTATGACCATATAGCGGGATTATATGCCTTGTTAGGATATTTTCGGATAATTGAAAGAAAATATCCAATTAATATATATTTTCCCAAAGGATGTAAGGAAGCTCAGCAGATTATTTTTGCATTTAAAGAAAGTTATAATGATTTTTCTTTCAAAATTCAAACACATGAAGTAAAAGGTGGAGATGAAGTTAAAATAGAAGATTTAAAAGTAAAAATATATCAGATGAGACATTATGCAGCTGTGGGGGTTAATCGAATTTTACATTCCGATCTGGCAGTTGGTTATCGATTTATCTATGGGGGAGAATCAGTAGCCATTAGTGGAGATACTGGAATCTGTTCAGGTCTAAGAAATTTAGTTGAGGGTGCAGATCTAGCCCTAATAGACTCTACTCTAAACAAAGATGAGGAAACTGACGAATTGTTAGAGAAATTGCATTTATCTAAAGAAAAAGCAGAAGAAATTGGGAAATTAGCTAAAAAATATATTTTAATTCATCGACAATGTAAATAAATTTGTTTTTTCAGAAAATATAATATTTGATTTTAAAAGTATGAAAGGAAGTGTATGTTATGGAAAAAGTTAATATTGGTGTAATTGGTGTTGGTCGAATTGGAAGATTACATGCTCGTAATTTAAAGTATCAGATCCCCGGAACAAAAGTGTTAGCGGTTGCTGATATATTTGAAAAGAGCACCAGGGAAGTTGCATCTCAATTAGAAATCCCCATCGCTGAAAAAGATTATCGAGTTTTATTAGAAAATAAAAATATTGATGCAGTAGTAATCTGTTCCTCTACCGATACTCATGCTCAAATTATTTCCGAAGCAGCTGAGGCAGGAAAACATATCTTCTGTGAAAAACCTGTTGCTTTGGATATGGATAAAATTGATCAGGCTATAACTGCAGTCAAAAAAGCAGGAGTAAAACTACAGGTGGGATTTAATCGTCGTTTTGACCCTAGCTTCAAAAAAGCTAAGAATTTAGTGGAGAGTGGAACAATTGGTACTCCTCATCTAGTAAGAATAACTAGCAGGGATCCGGAACCGCCACCGATCAGTTATGTTAAAGTATCCGGGGGAATCTTTTTAGATATGATGATTCACGATTTTGATATGGCTCGCTATCTTTTAGACCAAGAAGTAGTGGAGTTAATGGCAGTGGGCAGCTGTTTGGTTGACCCGGCCATAGGAGAAGCAGGGGATATTGATACAGCAATAGTTACTCTGAAGTATGAAAATGGTGCCTGGGGAACTATCGATAACAGCCGAAAGGCAGTTTACGGCTATGATCAGCGTATAGAAGTTTTTGGCTCAGAAGGTTGCGTAATGGTAGGGAATCCAACACCAACAGAAGTAACCATTAATAGCGCTGAGGATACCAAGACTGATAAGCCTCTTTATTTCTTTACAGAGCGATATCAGGAAGCATACTTAGCTGAAATGAAAGAATTTATTAAATGTATTCAGGAAAACAGAGAGCCATTAGTAGGTGGATTTGATGGCAAAATCTCTGTCCAGATGGGATATGCTGCTAAAGAATCTTTAACTATGGGTAGTTTTGTAAAAATAAACAAGTGAAAAATTAGAGAGGAAAAAGGGAAGTAAGGATAAATTATGAATACTACTATTAAGGATGTGGCAGAATTAGCGGGAGTTCATCCCTCTACGGTATCTCGTGTAATAAATAATGATTCTCGAATAAGTAAAAAAACTAAAAACAAAGTTTTTTTAATAATTAAAAAATTAGGATATACTCCCAATGCTGTTGCTCGAGGATTAAAAACTAAAAGAACTTATACCCTGGGGATGTTAATTCCCGATATAACCAATCCCTTTTTTGCAGAGATAGCTCGAGGAGCGGAAGATGCGGCTAACATAAATGGATTTAACATAATATTGTGCAACACCGATGATAAGTTAAAAAAAGAAAGAATTTATCTGGAGATATTAAAAAGAAAAAGAGTTGATGGTCTAATTTTGGGTACAGCCCATATCAAAGACAAAAGTATCTTAGGATTAGAGAAGAAGAAATTTCCTTATATATTAGTTTCCCGAAATATTGAAGGGTTGGATAAGAACTGTATAATTGTTGATGATATTGAAGGTGGAATGATGGCTACCGAATATTTGGTTAAGCTGGGTCACCGCCGAGTAGCCCATATCACCGGTCCTCTTAAGACAAGATCAGCACTTAATAGATTAAAAGGCTATAAGTTAGCTTTAAAGAAATATGAAATTGAATACAGAGATGAATTGGTAGGTGAAGGTGATTTTAGAATAAAAGGTGGTTATCAGGTTATGAAGAGATTTTTAAAATTAGCTGAACCGCCTACTGCTATATTTGCTGCCAATGATTTATTGGCTTTAGGAGCTATGCAGGCTATTCAAAAAAAGAATTTTTATATCCCGGAAGATTTTTCAGTAATAGGTTTTAATGATATTAAATTAGCATCTTTTGTCTATCCTACGTTAACTACTATTCGTCAGCCGATGTTGGAGATGGGAGAATTAGCAGTGAAGATGTTATTAAGAATAATAGAGGAAGGAGAATTTAATCAAAGAAAGGAATTGTTAGAATCTAAATTAATTATCAGAGAATCTTGTAAAAAGATAGAAAGGAAATAAAAAAAGTAAATTATAAATTTAAATAAAAAAAGGAGAAACAAAAATGAAAACTGTTACTTTGTATGCTGACTGGCAGCCTAAACCAGATTTCAAATTAGGTTCTAAAGATATTGACGGAAAACTTACTTATTTGGGTAGCAAGGTTTGGAAAAATCCGGAACTTAAAATAGTGGAGAAAGATGTTCCCAAAATTGGACCTACCGATGTTTTAATAAAAGTTAAAGCCTGCGGAATCTGTGGTAGTGATGTCCATATGGCTCAACCTGATGATGATGGTTATATCTGGTATCCGGGACTCACCGCTTTTCCGGCGACCTTAGGTCATGAATTTTCAGGAGTGGTAGTTGATGCAGGTGAGCAAGCTATTAACAAAAGGACGGGGAAAAAATTCGAAAAGGGAGAGGCAGTAACTGCAGAAGAAATGTTTTGGTGTGCCTCTTGCCGACCCTGTGCCGATGGTTATCCTAATCACTGTGAGAAATTACAGGAGATTGGTTTTAGTTGTGATGGTGCTTTTGCAGAGTATGTCAAAGTTGATTCCCGCTATATTTGGAGTTTGGAGGAATTAAAGAGAGTTTACAAAGGTGATGACTTATTCCTGGCTGGTAGTTTAGTCGAACCTACTTCTGTAGCTTATAATGCGATAATAGAGCGAGGAGGAGGGATAAGACCCGGAGATAATGCGGTAATTTTGGGTGGTGGGCCTATCGGTCTTGCTGCTGTGGCTATAATGAAAAAAGCCGGAGCCTCTAATGTAATTCTTTCTGAACCTTCTGAATCAAGAGCAAAATTAGGCAAGTTGATGGGTGCGGACCATATCATTAATCCTATAAAAGAAAACTTTGCCGGGAGAGTGTTAGATATAACCGGCGGTCTGGGAGCTAAATTGTACTTAGAAGCAACCGGCTTACCTGATAAGGTCTGGGCAGATATTGAACAAACTATCTGGGAAGGTAAAATGATTAACAGTACAGTAGTAATTGTAGCCCGCGCAGATAAGAAGATCCCCGTAACCGGAGAAGTCTTCCAGGTAAGAAGAGCCTCTATTGTAGGTTCTCAGGGTCATTCCGGACACGGAACATTCCCTCGAGTTATTAGTTCAATGGCTTCAGGAATGGATATGACCCCACTGATTACCAAAAAGATAACCCTAGATGAAGTTCCTGAAAATATAGTACTATTACGAACCGATAGAACAGAATGTAAAATTACCTGCCTGTTTTAATAATTTAAATTAACGAAAAGGAGAAAATAAAATGAATGCTAATAAAAAATGGTTGACTACCGATTATCCTCAGATAGTCTTTGAAAATAGTCAGGTAGGCCGATTAAAAAAAGAATTATTTGATGCACCGATGAGTAAAATTGAAGGGATACTTAAAGAATACGAAGTTCCTTCCCCTTCTGAATTAGGGAAGGCAGGGAGTTATATTCAGACTACTCCCCGCATACACGTTATTGAAAACAGACGTAAAAATGATTTTGTCTTTGTCCCGGTGGGGTGTACCGAATGCCATGGTGATTATGCTAATACCGGCTTGGATACTTTTATGGTTACTCAGATTTGTGAAGGAGTACGTCGTTATATAAAAAATAGAGATGGAGTAGGTTGCAGCCTGGCACTGCCTCCTCTAAACTATGGTGCACATCCATATCATCACTGTGGCATGGCCGGAACAATTATTATGCCCGAAGATGTAGTAAGAGAGACTATGATTAACGTGATGTACGGACTCTGGAATGATGGTTTTCGTAAACAGATGTGGGTAAACAACCACGGACAATTGTGGGTGTTAGAATCAGCCATCCAGGAATTCTGCAAACGCTATCAATTACCGGGTATCTATCGGGTAATCGACTGGCATCGGTCGATTAGAGAATTCTTTATTCCTATCGACCGGGAAGATAGCTTAACTACTGATTTTGTTCATGCAGATGAGGCAGAGGCTTCAGTTGCTCAGTTATTATTTCCAGATATGATAGATATGAAGTATGCTGTAGACACAGAGGGTGATTCATTACTGCCGGGTGGTCATTTTGATACTTCTGTTGATCCTTATCATCGTCCTCAAGGATGGCAGCAAGGGGAAGGTCAATCTGCAATTGAAAGATCGGCTGTTCCGGAAGGAGTGGTAGGCTGTCCGACTCGAGCCAGTGCGGAAAAAGCAAAACGTCCAATCGCCGCTATTCTCAGATACTTGACTTTAGTCCATGATGAGGTTATGGAAACCTATCCGGCCGGAAAATTACCTCCGGTAGAAAAGATCAGCTTGCGTGACCCCAAGGAGATGGA
>DPXH01000216.1 GCA_003527405.1 Candidatus Sediminicultor tertius
AAAATTCAGAACAACTGACCCATACGAAGAAACAATACGAGCTTATTGATGTAATATTAGCAATGTCAGCATGTTGTGCAATTATATAAAATTTCAGTATATTTTTTTGATAGATTTTAAAATGATACCTATTTTTGAAAAAAACAAAATGCCACAAATAATATTACCTTTTTTCCCAGAAGATATTAGACTAATTAATAGCATAGTTGGGTTTCAGAAGAAAGATGGAATTGTATATTATTTTAATGGTTCCATGCCGATATATCAACATCCAGAAAATGATATAAAGAGTTTTCGTTTGTTCACCAGCCAGTTAGTAGTAAATGGCAATGCAAAACAAATTGAAATTGTAAAAGCATTTGGTGTAAGTGTAATAAGTGTCAAACGATGGGTAAAACGTTATAGAAAAGAAGGAGCGCAAGGTTTTTTTTATTAAGGCATCAAGGAAATAACACAAAACTAACATCAGAGAAAATAGCAGAAATCCAGCAATTATACGCTATAGGTTATGATTTACCAATAATTAGTGAGAAAGTTTCTGTTAAACATGATACAATAAATAAAGCGGTTAAATCAGGACGTATTACATTATCAAGAGACCAAGAACAATTTACAGCACATACAAAAAGCGAAAGGACAGCTATTGATAACGAACAAGTTTTTGGTAAGGCTTGTAGTAATGTTTTTGATCGTATTCTTTCCTGCAAAACAGGAGTGCCGGGCAACGTAAATTTTTCTAACCAGATTGACCTAAACCATGCCGGTGTATTAATGTCATTACCATCTCTTTTATCCAATGGATTATTAAAATATGAGAAAGATTTTTATCCCGACCAAGGTTATTATTCCATAACCAGTGTGTTTATAACTCTTGCATTATTGGTATTATTAAGAGTTAAAACTCTTGCCCAATCAAGCCAGATACCAGCAGGAGAATTAGGTAGAGTAATAGGGCTTGACCGAATTCCGGAAGTAAAAACTTTACGTGAAAGAATATCTATATTTTGCACAAAGTGCGATATTGACAGTTGGGGAGAAAAGCTTAGCAGGGATTGGCTGGAAGATTATCCTGATTTATCCGGTGTTTTGTACATTGACGGTCACGTCAAAATATATTATGGCAATAAAACAAAAATGCCCAAGCGCTTTGTAAGCCGCTTAAGATTATGCATGAGCGGAAGTACGGATTACTGGGTTAATGACCACCTGGGGCAACCTTTTTTTGTTATAAACAAGGCTATCAATACCGGAATGGCTAAAACCATTAAAGAATATATCATACCACGGCTTAACAAAGATATCCCTAATCAGCCAACCCAAGAAGAATTAACAAATAACCCAAAATCAAACCGCTACATGTTGGTGTTTGACAGAGAGTGTTCCAGCCCTAATTTTTTCTATGAACTCTGGAATGAATACCGCATTGCCATTTGCACCTATAATAAAAATGTTAAAGATAAGTGGCCGGATGAAGAATTCTCTATTCATAGAGGCAAGCTTTCAACAGGAGAAGAACAGGATGTTGAACTTGCAGAAAGAGGAGTGTTGCTTCAGAATATTGGAAGTGATAAAAAGATATGGGTAAGGGAAGTCAGAAAAAAGAGTAAATCAGGGCACCAAACTTCAATTATAACCACACATTATTTGCTCTCAACAATTATGGTTGGTTTGTATATGTTTTCTCGTTGGTCGCAGGAAAACTTTTTTAAATATATGATGCAAAATTTTGGTATAGATACACTTGTAAGTTATGCAAAAGAAAAAATAAGTGATACTGCCGAGTTAGTAAATCCTGAATTTAGAAAACTTGAAAGCCAACTTAAAAAAGTAACATCAAAATTAAATTATATGAAAGCCAAATTTGGGAGTTTAGAATTAGGGGAAATTCCGGTAGATGAGAAAAAAGCGGGAAAATATTTAGAAAAGAAAACAGACATAATAAATGATATAACTGAAATGGAAGAAGAAGCGACCCTGATAAAGCTAAAGAAAAAAGAAGTTCCACGTAAAATTCTATTTGCCGAACTACCTGAAAATGATAAATTTGACAATGCAATTAATCAGCGAAAAGCATTCTTAGATATAATTAAAATGATAGCTTACAGATCAGAAACGGCAATGTCAAATATTATAAAACCCTACATGTCACATCCTGATGAATCAAGAAAACTATTACAACAAGTTTATAAATCAGATGCTGATGTCATGGTTAATATTGACAAAAAAGAACTCTGTATTAATTTGCATCGAATGTCTTATTGGAAAGATGATAAAGTGGTCCAAAAATTATGTGATGAACTTAACCAAACAAAAACAAAATTCCCTGGTACAGACTTGACCATTTCCTATAAATTGGTATCACTTTAAAATCCGTAGGAATCAGTTGTTCTGAATTTATAATCTTCAAAAACCATTAGACAGGATTATGAAAGAACTGAAATCATTTACTGGAAAAGGGGTTTTGAAGATATTGAGGAGTGAGGAAAACGCAGCGCCTGCTGCGTTTAAAGATAATATACCGCCACTTGTATTAAATCTCGTAGAGTTCCTTTTACCTAACCCGAAAAATTCACGAT
>DPXH01000213.1 GCA_003527405.1 Candidatus Sediminicultor tertius
ATTTCAAAAGGGAAGAAAGACTGTTTTTTCCGGTATTGGGCTGGCAAGCCTGCAAAAATTTCAAGAAAGAGCAATGCTTTTATCAAAAAGTGGCTCTAAGCCCTATTTAAAGAGTCGAATTACCTTGCCGGATGCCCCCACGGAAATATTTTTTGATATCGAAACTGACCCGATGAGAGATATCTGTTATCTGCATGGATTCTTGGAGCGCCGCAATCGAGACACTAACACCGAGCGATATGTTGCTTTCTTCTCCGATCAGCCAAATGAGCAGGAAGAAAAACGAGCCTTCAGTCAAGCTTGGGAATTTATTCAAAAATCAATGCCCTGTATAATTTACTATTATTCGCCCTATGAAAAAACCCAATGGAAAAAATTACAAGGAAAATATCCGGATGTAATGTCCGAAAATGATATAGAAGAGATGTTTTATTCCGATTACGCGGTTGACCTCTATCTTGATGTGGTTAAAAAAAATACGGAATGGCCGACTAATGATTATTCCATCAAAACTTTGGCATACTATCTAGGTTTTCGCTGGCGGGATGAAAGCCCTTCCGGTGCCGAATCTATAGAATGGTATCATCGATGGGTAGAAACAGGTAATGTGAAGATAAAAGAAAGAATTCTTAAATACAATGAAGATGACTGTATCGCCACCCGGGTTTTATTGGACGGCATTTGTTCTTTACCTTTATTAAAATTGTAGCCAATATATATTCAGGCATAATTAATCTAATTTATACTATTCTTTAACAAAAAATCTTACCCTTTTGTGGAATATTTATTCCTTTATAATTTTAATTATAATAGAAATTTTCCAAAAGGAATTTGATCAGGAAAGAATTCCGCTAATCTTTACTGCGGTATAGGTTAGGAGAAGAGATAGGATACTGTTTAAAATAACTCTCAATTTTAAGTTATGTAAATATTGGTTAATAATTGCTCCGAATAAAGACCAGGTTAAAAGAGCACAGAGGCCTATGAAGGCAAAGCCCAATGAGAAAAGGATAATATAGAGGGGATTACCGATAAGTGGGGTTAGAAAGACCGAGTAAAGTGTCAGACCATAAATGATTGCCTTAGGATTTAAAAATTGGAGTAATACACCTTTATAAAAACCCCAGAGATACTGGTCAGATTTTTCTTTAAGGGAAAAGCTGGCCCTGAAAGTGCCATAAGCCAGGTAGAGAATATAGGCCGCTCCAATCCAGCGCATGATGGGTTCAACAGAGGGAAGGGCCGTGAAAAGCAGATTAGAAAAAAATCCGCAGAGCAACAGCAGTAAGAAAAATCCGGTAACAATTCCATAGATGTAATTCATGGTTTTTTTAATTCCAAAATTAATACTCATGGAAGTACAGCTCAGGTTATTTGGTCCCGGGGTGAAGGTGGTAATCAAGACGAAGGGAATCAAAACACCAAAATCAATTAAGTTCATTTCTATTCCCTCCTCAATTATTTATTTTAGATTTTAATCTTTGGATTCAAACAGTAAGTAAAAGTGTTTATCAATTTACCTTAAAAAAGTCCTATTGTCAAGAAATTTACATAGGTTGCAAAAACTGGTAAAATTAAAAAAATGCTTAAGGATAGTTAAACTTAATATAATTTAGTCTAATAATGGGCGAAATAAAAGTTGATTAAAAAAAAGATAGAAAGGGTAATTTATGAGTAAAATGATTAAAAGTATATGTGTATATGGCGCCGGAGGTGTTGGTGGCTATTTTGGGGGCAGAATAGCCCATAAAATTAATGAAGGTAATCGTGCTATACAGGTTTATTTTATTAGCCGAGGAGAACATTTAAAAGCTATTCAGCAGCAGGGGTTGAATCTGATCACCGATAAAGAGGAATTTACTTGCTTTCCGAATATTGCCACAGACAATATAAGACATATTCCTACCCCGGATTTATATTTACTTTGTGTAAAAGGGTATGACTTGGATAATGCTGTTGTATCAATTTCAAAAAATATATCCACTGATACCATAATTCTTCCCTTGCTTAATGGAGTAGATATTTATGAACGCATAAGGAAGAGTTTACAAAAAGCGATAGTCACCCCTGCAAGTGTCTATGTTTCTTCCAGTATTGAAAAGCCCGGTACCATCAGACAAGTGGGAGCTGAGGGACATATCATATTTGGCAAAGACCCGAAGTACTTAAGCTATAATTATGAGCATCTTATTGAGTTCTTTAATGAAATGGGAATTATCAGTACCTGGTACGATAATCCTTATCCGGCAATATGGGAAAAGTATATATTTATTGCCGCATTTAGTTTAATGACCGCCTATTCAGGAAAAACAATAGGAGCAGTACTCGCTGATGATAAATTAAAGGGGATGATGGAAAATATCATGGAAGAAGTCGTTTTAATCGGAAAAGCAAAAAACATAGATTTTAAGCCAGATATAGTAGGGAAAACTATACAAAAAGCCAAGAATTTTCCTTACGAAACCAAGACCTCATTTCAAAGAGATTACGAAAAAGGGAAAACCAGACATGAAGGTGATATATTCGGAGGGACTTTAATTCGCTTTGCAAAAGAACAAAATATTCCAATTCCCACAATTACAGAGG
>DPXH01000212.1 GCA_003527405.1 Candidatus Sediminicultor tertius
ATTTCAAAAGGGAAGAAAGACTATTTTTCCGGGTATCGGAACAGTAAGCCTGCAAAAATTTCAAGAAAGAGCAATGCTTTTATCAAAAAGTGGCTCCAAGCCCTATTTAAAAAGTCGAATTACCTTACCGGATACCCCCACTGAAATATTTTTCGATATTGAAACTGACCCAATGAGAGATATCTGCTATCTGCATGGATTCTTGGAACGCCGCAATCGAGACACTAACACCGAGCGATATTTTGCTTTTTTCTCCGATCAACCAAATGAGCAGGAAGAAAAACGAGCCTTCAGTCAAGCTTGGGAATTTATTCAAAAATCAATGCCCTGTGTAATTTACTATTATTCGCCTTATGAAAAAACCCAATGGAAAAAATTAAAAGGAAAATATCCGGATGTAATGTCCGAAAATGATATAGAAGAGATGTTTTATTCCGATTACGCGGTTGACCTCTATCTTGATGTGGTTAAAAAAAATACGGAATGGCCGACCAATGATTATTCAATCAAAACTCTGGCATACTATCTAGGTTTTCGCTGGCGGGATGAAAGTCCTTCCGGTGCCGAATCTATCGAATGGTATCATCGATGGGTAGAAACAGGTGACGTGAAGATAAAAGAAAGAATTCTCAAATACAATGAAGATGACTGTATCGCCACCCGGGTTTTATTGGACGGTATTTGTTCGTTACCTTTATTAAAATTGTAGCCAATATATATTCAGACAAAATTAATCTTATTTATACGATTCTTAAACAAGAAGTCTTGCTCTTTCGTGGAATAATTGTTCCTCTGTAATTTTAATTATAATAAAAATTTTCCCAAAAGAATTTGGTCAGGAAAGAATTCCGCTAATCTTTACTGCGGTATAGGTCAGGAGAAGAGATAGGATACTGTTTAAAATAACTCTCAATTTTAGGTTATGCAAATATTGGTTAATAATTGCCCCGAATAAAGACCAGGTTAAAAGAGCACAGAGGCCTATGAAGGCAAAGCCCAATGAGAATAGGATAATATAGAGGGGATTACCGATAAGTGGGGTTAGAAAGACCGAGTAAAGCGTCAGGCCATAAATGATTGCCTTAGGATTTAAAAATTGGAGTAATACACCTTTATAAAAACCCCAGAGATACTGGTCAGATTTTTCCTGAAGGGAAAAGCTGGTTCTGAAAGTGCCATAAGCCAGGTAGAGAATATAGGCTGCTCCAATCCAGCGCATAATAGGTTCGACGGAGGGAAGGGTTGTGAAAAGCAGATTAGAAAAAAATCCGCAAAGCAACAGCAGTAAGAAAAATCCGGTAACAATTCCATAGATATAATTCATGGTTTTTTTAATTCCAAAATTAATACTCATGGAAGTACAGCTCAGGTTATTGGGTCCCGGGGTAAAGGTAGTAATTAAGGCGAAGGGAATTAAAACGCCAAAGTCAATTAAGTTCATTTCTATTCCCTCCTTAATTATTTATTTTGAATTATAATTCTTGGATTCAGGTGGCAACTAAAAGTGTTTATCAATTTACAGTAAAAAAGTTTTATTGTCAAGAAATTTACATAAATTTGCATAAGTTGCAAAACCTGCTAAAATTTAAAAAAAGTTTAAGAATAGCTTAACTTAATATAATTTTACCGAATGGTGGGTGAACTCAAGATTGATTTATAAATAAATAGAAAGGCAAATTTATGAGTAAAATGATTAAAAGTGTATGTGTATATGGCATCGGAGGTGTTGGTGGCTATTTTGGGGGCAGAATAGCCCATAAAGTTAACGAAGGTAATCGTGCTATACAGGTTTATTTTATTGGCCGAGGAGAACATTTAAAAGCCATTCAGCAGCACGGGTTGAATCTGATTACCGATAAAGAAGAATTTATTTGCTTTCCGAATATTGCCACAGATAACATAAGACACATTCCTACCCCGGATTTATATTTACTTTGTGTAAAAGGGTATGACTTGGATAATGCTGTTGTGTCAATTTCAAAAAATATATCCGCTGATACCATAATTCTTCCCTTGCTTAATGGAGTAGATATTTATGAACGCATAAGGAAGAGTTTACAAAAATCGATAGTCACCCCTGCAAGTGTCTATGTTTCCTCCAGTATTGAAAAGCCCGGTACCATCAGACAAGTGGGAGCTGAGGGACATATCATATTTGGTAAAGACCCGAAGCACTTAGGCTATAATTATGAGCATCTTATTGAATTCTTTAATGAAATGGAGATTAGCCAAACTTGGTATGATAATCCTTATCCGGCAATATGGGAAAAGTATATATTTATTACTGCCTTTAGTTTGATGACCGCCTATTCAGAAAAAACAATAGGAGGAGTACTTGCTGATGACAAGTTAAAAAGGATGACGGAGAATATTATGAAAGAAGTTATTTTGGTTGGGAAAGCAAAAAATATAGATTTTGAGCCAGATATAGTAGAGAAAACTCTAAAAAAAACTAAAGGTTTTCCCTACGAAACCAAAACCTCTTTTCAAAGAGATTACGAAAAAGGGAAAACCAGGCATGAAGGTGATATATTCGGAGGGACTTTAATTCGCTTTGCAAAAGAACAAAACATCCCAATTCCCACAATTACAGA
>DPXH01000124.1 GCA_003527405.1 Candidatus Sediminicultor tertius
TTTTAGAATTGTTTCTTCTTTTTCATTTTTCATATTTTCTTTCATGAGATTCGCCCCTTTTACTCAAATTATATAACGAATGTTGAGATTGCTGCGATCCCTACGGTTTCTCGTAATGACATTTCTGTTTTTTTATTCTTACTTCTGAATCCTGTCTTATGATTCCTATCTTCTTCTTTCCTTCCTCTACGCTAAGCTCTCTACGCTATACGCTAGTTTCTATCCGCTCTACGTTTACTTATCTCGGGCAGACACAAGGTCTGCCCCTACTAACGACTATTCACTATTCACTAACGACTATTTTTATATTTAGCTTTTAGTTTTTCTAATCTTTGCTTAATCTCTTTTTCAAATCCCCGATCGGTAGGAAAATAATATTTTCTTCCTTTTAATTCTTTAGGAAGATGTTCCTGGACAATATATCCATCCTTAAAATTATGAGCATACTTATAACCTTTACCGTAATCTAAATTTTTCATTAAAGTAGTGGGGGCATTACGGATAACCAGAGGAACTGGTAGTGGTCCCCATCTTTTAATATCTTCCTGGGTGAGCTGATAACCCTTGTAGAGGGCATTACTCTTGGGGGCACAGGCTAAATAGGTGGCGGTCTGAGCTAAAGCTAAGTTTCCTTCGGGCATTCCTAAAAAATGTACTGCCTGCATAGCTGCTACTGCTACTTGTAAGGCCTGGGGGTCAGCATTTCCTATATCTTCCGAGGCAAATCTCACCAGACGCCGGGCAACATAGAGAGGATTTTCTCCGGCTTCCAACATGCGGGCTACCCAGTAGATAGCAGCATCGGGATCAGAATCGCGCATACTCTTATGCAGGGCAGAGATAATATTGTAATGTTCTTCCCCGGTCTTATCATAACGCAGGCACCTCTTTTGGACTACCTCTTCGATAATTTTTAAAGTTATGTTTCTTACGCCTTGTGTATCTGGTTTGGTAGTTATCACTGCAAATTCTAAGATATTTAAAGCTATACGGGCATCTCCATAGGCAAGTTCAATAATAAAATCCAAAACCTTTGGTTCTAATTTCAGTTTATATTTTCCTAGACCTTTTTCTTTGTCCAGCAAAGCCTTTTCTAAAATTTTTTTCAAGTCTTCCGGATATAATGGTTCTAATATATAAACAGTAGATCTCGATAAAAGAGGTGAAATAACCTCAAAGGAAGGATTTTCGGTGGTAGCCCCAATCAAGATTACAGTTCCATCTTCTACATAAGGTAAAAAAGCATCCTGCTGGGCTTTATTAAATCTATGAATTTCATCCACAAACAGGATGGTTTTCTGATTGTAATATCTTCTTCTATCCTGGGCTTCTTTGATAATTTTCCTTAAGGCAGGCACACCTGAAATTGCTGCACTGAAAGGGACAAAATGAGTCTTGGTTATTTTAGCGATAATTCTGGCTAAGGTTGTTTTTCCGGAACCGGGTGGACCCCAGAGGATAATCGATTGCAGCTCATCTTTTTCAATCGCCTGGCGTAAAGGTTTCCCCGGACTAATAATCTTTTCCTGTCCTAAGAAGTCTTCTAATTTTTCCGGCCTGATTCTATCGGCAAGAGGAGCACTGCTTAATTTATTTTTTTCAAAATTATCAAAAAGTTCCATTAAAAATTACCTTAATCATATTTTATTTAATTTTATCATCTTTCCGAGTATTTTAGAAATCCTTTACCCGGTAGTCATTTATCCATCTTTTCAAACTCGTCTTTTAATATACCCATTAAGATTACATCGTAGTATTTTCCATCATAAAATTGCCCTTTTCTTAACCTTCCCTCTTCTTTAAATCCGCATTTTTCATAACAGCATATACCTCTCTGATTATAATCAAAGACTCTGAGATATACTTTGTATAGATTCATCTGATTAAAAGCATGGTTAAGCAGAATTTTTATGGCATCTGTACCATAACCTTTGCCCCAATATTCTTTATTGCCGATTACAATTCCTAATTCTGCATTCCTATTCTTCCAATCAATTTTATGTAAACTAATCTGGCCTATATAATCTCCCTCTTTGGTTTCCATAACTAAATTCTTCTCTGTATCATTATGACTCGTCGCTCTTTCTAAAAACTTTTCCTCTTCCGCCCGAGAAACCGGATATAGAAAGGCAGATAAATATTTAGTAACCTCCCGGTCATTTACCCATTTCATTATCTCTTCCAGGTCTTTCTTCTCCACAGCCCTTAAATTTAACAATTTTCCTTTAAGCATATCTTCCCTCTTTTCAAAATGTAAACTTTTGTGCCAGGCACTTTTCTTTACATTTTTAAATAAATTAAAATTTATTTTCTATTATAGCAGGAATTTTAAATTATTTGTAGAAAGTATAAGAAGGAGGTAGATAAAATGGTTAATAAATTAAAAGTGGCTTGCCTTCAAGTAAGTGCAAGAGAGTATGAGGATAGATACGAAAATAAAGAAAATATCTTAAGAATGATTGATAGGGCAGCGGAAAGTCATCCTCAATTAATGGTCTTACCGGAATGTGTTTATCCGGCTTATTATATTTCTCCGCTTATTGTGAAAAATTCTTTAGAATTCCAGCAATCGACTTTGGAATTAATTGTCGAAGTTAAACAAAGAGCTAAACTGTATAAATGCTA
>DPXH01000136.1:0-1519 GCA_003527405.1 Candidatus Sediminicultor tertius
CTTACCTTGCAACTGCTCAACCACTTGATAAAGAAATGACTTTTAGAATAAAAAAGCACAGAGAGAAGAGACTAAACACCTGGGAGACTTATGAAGAGCCGACAAAAGTTAGAGAATTGGTGAGTCGTTTAGGTTTGGAAAAAGAAGTTATCCTTATAGATTGTTTGACTTTGTTAACTTCTAATCTCTTATTAAGAAAAGAAGATAAGGTGGAAGACTCCAGGTGGCAAGAAGAAATTTTATTAGAAATTAAGAAATTAGCCGAGGCTTCTTATAAAGTGCCTGCCCGAGTGATAATTGTATCTAACGAAGTTGGTATGGGTTTAGTTCCGGATAATCCTCTGGGAAGAGTTTATCGGGATATCCTGGGCAGAGCGAATAGCATAATTGCTGATAAAGCTGATGAGGTTTTTATGATGGTCTCAGGAATACCATTAAAGATAAAGGGCTGATAAAATAATGAAAATATTAAGAGACTTGTCTTTGGCTATACGGTTTTTAACTATTTTTCCTATAGATTCTTTCCCCCTTTCTAATAATAACCATCAAGACGAAGAAGAGGATTTAGAAGAAAATTTTGCTAATTCTATGGCTTTCTTTCCACTTGTAGGGATGTTAATAGGTGTATTGCTGGTAGTTTTAAAACGGATATTTTATTATCTTCCTGTTTCTCCGCTTATAGGTGATACTTTAATTCTAATGGTTTGGATCTGGCTAAGCGGAGGGTTGCATTTAGATGGTTTTGCCGATAGTGTAGATGGATTTTCAGGAGGACACAATAAAGAGGAAATACTAAATATTATGAAGGATAGTTCTACCGGAGCTAAAGGGGTAGTGGCCTTGGTTTCTCTTTTGTTGTTGAAGTTTGTCCTTCTGGTGGAGATGCCTTTATTATTAAAAGATGCTGTTTTGTTTTTTGCTCCCACTATAGGACGTTGGAGTATGGTAATAGCTGTATTTTTAGGTAAGCCAGCTCGCTTGAAAAACAGTATGGGTAAATTATTTATGGATTATGTTAGCTGGAGAGAAGTTATCTTCGCCAGTTTAACTTTGGCAGTTGTAGGTATTTTATTATTTAAATTATATTTTCTGCCCCTCTTGATTATAGCAATGGGAATAGTTTTGTTGATATTGAAATATTGTCAAAAGAAAATAGGTGGTATAAGCGGAGATGTACTAGGAGCGATAAATGAAATTGTGGAAGTTTTTATCCTTTTAACCGTCTGTATTTTAGGGATTAAATAAAAAATTATATTTACATTATTACCTGGGGAACTTTAAGGTCAGGGTGGTTTATTAGTATTGGCTTTACTCCATATGCCTTTTGCAAATTTTCTTCATTAAGTACTTCTTGAGGTGTTCCTATCTTCTCTATCTTTCCTTCGTTTAAAAGGATAAGACGATGAGAAGTGATACTGGCTAAATTTAAATCATGAAAAACAGAAATGATTGTTAATCCCTCTTCTTTAAGAGCTTTTTTTAAGAGATTTAACATCTCATATTTATAGTTTAAATCTAA
>DPXH01000136.1:1914-4947 GCA_003527405.1 Candidatus Sediminicultor tertius
CCTCCACTTATTTTTTGAATATTTTTTTCGGATAAAGGTAGAGATTGGGTTTTTACCATTGCTTCCTGTGATATTTGATAATCTTCGACAGTCTCACCCTTTATTCGAGAAATATAAGGTATTCTTCCCATAAAGACTACCTCTTTTGCTTTAAAGCTAAAGGCAATCCAGGTATCTTGAGGGACTACTGATACATATTTAGATATTTTTTTTATAGAAAATTTATTCAAGTTTTTGCCCAGCAAAAATATATTTCCTTTACCGGGTTTTAATATCCCTGAAATAATTTTTAAAAGGGTAGTTTTCCCCGAACCATTAGGGCCAATAATTCCCAATAATTCTCCTCTTGATACAGAAAAGTTTATATTGGATAAAGTTTTTTGATAATCATTATAAGAGAAATTTACTTCTTCTACTTTTAAAATAGTTTTAGGAAAAGACATTTTATACATTTCTCCTTTGCAAAAGATAAATAAATAAAGGGGCTCCTACTATGGCAGTTACCGCTCCAATTGGTATTTCTGTAGGAGCAATAATAATTCGGGCAAAAGTATCACATAATATGAGGAAAATTGCCCCAAAAAGTGCTGACGTAGGAAGCATAACCCGATGATCCGGACCTACTAACAGGCGGGCAATATGGGGAACTACCAGCCCAACAAAACCGATAAGGCCGGTAAAAGAGACTACACTGGCTATAATTATCGAGCCAATGATAAAGATGCGTATTCTTAATTTCCCGGTATCAACTCCCAGGTGAAGGGCCTCTTCTTCTCCCAAAGATAAGGCATTTAAGTCTAAAGAGGATGAAAACAAAAATAGACAGCCAACAATTACCGGAATAGTGATTATGGTTATTTTGTTCCAATTAGCAGTGGATAAATCTCCCATCAGCCAGAAGATCATAGAATGTAATTCCTTTTTAGAAAGAGCCAAAAGTATAGTTATTAAAGCAGAAAAGAGAAAATTTATAGCTACTCCGGCAAGAAGTAGTCCGGTTGATGCTAAGGTATAACTAATTTTAGAGGACATATACACCAGATAAAGAGAAAACATTGCACCTGTAAAGGCAAATAGAGGAAGATAAGAAGCTAAATAATATCCGGTACTATATTGTAAAGCAATACCAATACAGGCTCCCAAGGCAGCTCCTGCTGAAACTCCCAAGATATAGGGGTCAGCTAAAGGGTTTCTTAAAATTCCCTGGAAAGTTCCCCCCACAGTAGATAAGGCTGCCCCGGCAAGAATAGCCATAGTGATCCGAGGAATCCTTAGCTGCCAGATAATTAAACTATTAGTTTTATCTGATGAACTATTCCATATAAGGGAAAATATTTCTTTGGGGTGGATAGGGACCACCCCAAAGTTAAGACAAACAAGACTTACTCCCAGGATGCCTAAACTTCCCATAAGAAGCATCAAGATTAATATTTTTCGCCAGTTAGTATAGCCGGCGATTACTTTTGGTGATTTATTTATGGAAAATTTCATATAACAATTCAAGCCCATCTATTAATCGAGGTCCTGCACGATAAAAGAGATCTTCATTTACTATAGAGATATTTTGTGTTTTGATTGCCGGGATATTAGACCAACCAGGACGCTGGGAGATATTTTCTTTAATTTTTGATTCTTCTCCGAGGTTCATTGCTCCGATGGGAATTATAATTATATCCGGTTCTGCTTCCGCTACAAATTCCGGGCTTATCTTTACCCAACCGGGGAGACTGGCAGTGATATTTTTCCCTCCGGACAAAGTAATCAATTCATTAAATAAAGTTCCTTCTCCCGGAGTGTAGATGGTTTCGTAAGTTCCTCCGATAAATACTTTGGGACGGTTAGGAATAGAAATATTGTAAACTTCGGATTTAATTTTATTAAGTCTTTGCGATAAATCTTCTACTAATGTGTTCCCTTTTTCAGGTATTCCACAAACAGTAGCTACCATTTTTAAGCTTTTGAGAGTTTCCTTAATGGTTAAAGGTTCAATAACTAATACATTAAAACCTAATTCTCGTAAGCGTGGAATTTCCTTCAATTGGAATCCGGCATAGGCTAAAATAAGGTCCGGTTTTAAGGAAGTAATTTTTTCTAAGTTAAGAGGTGACATTTCCCCTATTTTTTCTATTTTTATTGCTTCTTCAGGATAATTGGTGTAATTTGTTACTCCGACTACTTTATCACCAAGCCCCAGGGCAAATAAGATTTCAGTATTGCTGGGAGCAGTGGAGATGATGCGTTGTGGTTCTTCGGGAATGATAACTGTTGACCCGGTATCATCGATTATGGTTAAAGGGTAATTGCTCCCTTCTGCGAAACCGAATGAGAGTAAAGAACTCAGTATAAGGAATAAGAAAGCTATTATTAAGATTAATTTATTACAAAATTTCATAATTGACCTCCATATTTTTTGGTTATTTGGTTAGTTAGTTACTTAGTTAGTTGATTAGAATAATTAGAAACTTTTTTGTGTTTTATGATTACTACTAAAAAAATAAACAAAATAGTAATGTATGGGCACGATGAATCGTGCCCATAAGAGACTGTGGGTAATAAACGACAAGGGCACAATTCATTGTGCCCCTACAGGATAATTACTACCAATAAATCCAAAATTATTATAAGATTATTACAATATACTACACACTGTGGTCTACAACATTGTAAAATATTGTATATAACCTGTTTTTAAATATTTTTAGCTTTTTGGGTTACAATTATTTTATGATTTATTCATATTTTATAAATAAAAATATCACCCTCTTTCTCCTCGAAGAAGTGATTGGTTTGTCTAAGCAGACAGGTCTCCTGGCTTAGGGGTCAATCTAATCGCTGTGCCTTCCCATTTATCACTAAAATAGAAAGTGTTTAACAGTGGCCTATTACAGCTTTCGTTTCCCATTACAGTAGCGGGACTGCGGTGGATTTTCACCACTCTTCCCTTAGATTGCTTATCTTTAAATATTTAATTTTCAATCAACAAAATTATAGTACATTAACTGAAAAATTACAATATATTTTACAGTTAATGTC
>DPXH01000067.1:0-254 GCA_003527405.1 Candidatus Sediminicultor tertius
AAAATAAGAAAAAATATTTCCTTAGAATTTTTATTGAAAAAAATCCGGGAAGAATTAGAAATACAAATAAGCAAAGATTTATTTAGTTAATATGGTAATAAAGATATCTATTGTGTGCTTAATTAAAGAAAGGTTTATTTATGTTTAAATATTTTACTGCAGATACTAATAATCAGGAAGAATACGCTTTTGCTAACGGAATAGTTAAGAAGCTGGAAAAGGGATTATTAAATAAAGATATATTAGACAGGATG
>DPXH01000067.1:665-8690 GCA_003527405.1 Candidatus Sediminicultor tertius
GATTCATTAAATCAAGAACTATTACACGCTTATGACATAATAAAAAGCATCTCGAAAGTCTCTACTTTTAACTTTCTTTATTTCACCTTTGCCTGTAAGTATGATTTTCACAATATTAAGATTCTTATAAAATCGAAATACTTAAAGAAAGATATTTCTAATGAATTATTTTCGCCAATCGGAACCATAAGTATAGAAAAACTTAATTTAGCGGTTAAAGATGAAAAATATGAAGATATCCCCGCTTCTTTTGAGTTTCTAATCAAAAAAACCTTCTCGGAGTATAGCAAGTATAATGACCCGGAGATAATAGATTTTATTTTGGATAAAGAAAGATACATTATGATGTTTAATAAAATTAGTGAAGTAGAAATAATTGAAACAGAGGAACTTTTTTTAAGAAGGTTTATTAAAATAAATATAGACCTCAATAATATAATTGGCTGTATCAGAGCCAAGATAAGGGGAGAGAAGAAATCCTTTGCTAAAGAGTTTATAATTTCCGAAGGCGATTTCAAGATAGAAAATATAGTGGATATATATGATTCACCTTTGTCTTCCTGGTATGAAAAATTAACACATACTGATTATCAAGATATAGTAGAATCGGGGGTAAATTACTTTCAAAAGAATAACTCTTTAATGGAATTGGAAAAACTAAGGGATAATTTTATTCTGAATTTCTCGAAAATAGGAAAATACATTACCTTTGGAGTTGAACCATTGGTAGGATTCATTACCGCAAAAGAGAATGACATAAAAAATATTAGAATAATATTGTCCGGTAAGTTAAATAAACTGTCTCCCGAACAAATCAAAGAGAGAGTACGTGACACTTATGTATAAAATTGCTTTAATTGGGGATAGAGATACTATAATCGGCTTTAAATTACTGGGCGTCTCTTTATTCCCCGTAACCAGCAAAGACGAGGCTTTAGAGGTATTAGATAAACTGGTAAAAGAAGAATATGCGGTGATATTTGTAACTGAAGATTTTGCCGGTCAAATAGTTGAAGAAATAGAAAGATTGCAAAAAATATCTTTTGCCAGTATAACCATAATGCCCGCCAAATTAGAAAAAAAATATTTAGGGCTGAAAATATTAAGAAGAAATATAGAAAAAGCCATAGGAACAGATATTTTATTTAGAAAAGAGGTAGAATAATGGAAACAATGGAAACAGCAAAAATAATTAAAGTTGCCGGACCGGTAGTAGTGGCCAAAGGGTTAAAAAATGCCAAGATGTATGATGTAGTAAAAGTCAGCGGTCAGAAATTAATTGGGGAAATAATCGAACTAAGTAAAGATTCAGCAACCATACAAGTTTATGAGGAGACTTCAGGAATTGGTCCCGGAGAATCTGTTTTTTCTACTGATATGCCCCTAAGCGTAGAATTGGGACCGGGTCTCATCTCGTCAATTTACGATGGTATTCAAAGACCTTTAGATATATTAAAATCAACTAAAGGGGATTTTATTACCAGGGGGGCAGAAGCGTTTGCCGTTGACCGAGAAAAAAAATGGGATTTTGAACCAATTTCTAAGGCAGGTGATAAAGTAATATCCGGTGATATTATCGGCACTGTCCAGGAAAGCAGCATAGTTAAACATAAGATTATGGTTCCTTATGGAATTAAAGGTGAAATAAAAGAAATATATAAAGATAAATTTACGGTTACGGACACTATTGCCCTGATAAAAGACCGGGAAGGTTCAATCCACGAAATCAAAATGTTACAAAAATGGCCGGTAAGAAAACCAAGGCCCTATAAGAAAAAATTACCTCCTCTTGAACCGTTAATTACCGGACAAAGGGTAATTGATATGTTTTTCCCTATAACCAAGGGGGGTACTGCCTGCATACCGGGTCCTTTCGGTAGCGGGAAGACCGTAGTCCAACATCAGATATCCAAATGGTGTAATGCAGAAATCATCCTCTTTATCGGATGTGGTGAAAGAGGTAATGAAATGACCGATGTTTTATTGGAATTTCCGGAATTAATCGACCCTTATTCCGGAAAACCATTGATGGAAAGGACTATTCTGATTGCTAATACCTCAAACATGCCGGTTGCGGCTCGTGAGGCCTCTGTATACACCGGTATAACTATCGCGGAATACTATCGGGATATGGGATACAATGTTGCACTTATTGCAGATTCGACTTCTCGTTGGGCTGAAGCAATGCGTGAAATCTCCGGTAGGTTAGAAGAGATGCCGGGAGAAGAAGGATTTCCTGCTTATTTAGGTACTCAGAATTTCCAGTTTTTATGAAAGATCCGGTAAAATAAAATGTCTTGGTAGTGATGATAAAGAGGCAACATTGAGTATTGTCGGTGCGGTATCACCACCGGGAGGAGATCTATCCGAGCCGGTTACCCAAAATACTTTACGTACTGTTCAGGTTTTCTGGAGCTTACAAGATAAATTAGCCTACAAAAGGCATTTTCCGGCAATAGATTGGCTAACCAGTTATTCTCTTTACCTGTCCGGATTATCCGAATATTATAAAAAAGAGATCGGTGAAGAATATATTGAGCAACGTGATAAATCCATGGCCTTACTTCAGGAAGAAGCAGAATTAGAAGAAATTGTAAGATTAGTAGGTGTTGATGCTTTATCGAGTCATGAAAAACTGGTATTAGAAACAGCAAGGTCTATCAGGGAAGATTTTCTACTTCAAGATGCCTTTGATATAACTGATTCGTATAGTTCTACGAAAAAGCAATTTCTTATTTTAAAATTAATTATGGAGTTTCACAAAAATGCGGAAAAGGCAATTGAAAGAGGAGTGACCATAGAAAAACTAAATTCCTTGCCGGTAAAGGCAAAAATAATTAGAGCAAAATATATAGAAGAAAAGAATTTAGAAACATTTAGTGAAATTGAAAAAGAAATAATATCCCAAATTAGTTCAACAACCGATTAAAGGGAAGGAGATAATATAGCAAAGATGATTAAAGAATATCTAACCATATCAGATGTGGCCGGGCCTTTAATAATAGTAGAAAAAACAATCGATGTGAAATATCAGGAATTAGTTGAAATTGAGCTATCCTCCGGAGATATAAGAAGAGGGCAGGTTCTGGAAATCACTGAAGACAAGGCGGTTGTCCAGATATTTGAAGGAACAACAGGAATCGATGTTTCCAATACCAAGGTTCGTTTTCTGGGAAAGGTAATAGAATTGCCTCTTTCCCTGGATGTTTTAGGAAGAATATTTGATGGCTCGGGAAGACCTATAGATGACGGTCCTCAAATTATTGCCGAAAAGAAATTAGACATAAACGGAAATCCCATCAATCCTTACGCACGAGATTATCCTAACAACTTTATACAAACCGGTATTTCTTCCATCGATGTATTAAATACCTTGGTCAGAGGACAAAAACTGCCCATCTTTTCCGGTTCGGGATTGCCCCACGCAAAACTTGCTTCCCAAATTGCTCGGCAGGCAAAAGTATTAGGAAAAGAGGAAAAATTTGCCGTTGTATTTGCTGCCATGGGGATTACTTTTGAGGAAGCAAATTTTTTCATCAGCGATTTCAGAAGGACCGGGGCAATTGAGAAGAGTGTTATGTTTGTCAACTTAGCTAATAACCCGGCCGTAGAAAGAATAATAACCCCTCGTATGGCTCTAACCTGTGCTGAGTATTTAGCCTTTGAAAAAGATATGCATGTGCTGGTAATACTTACTGATATGACTAATTATTGCGAAGCCTTAAGAGAGGTTTCTGCAGCCCGAAAAGAAGTTCCCGGCAGGCGTGGTTACCCCGGCTATTTATATACAGATTTAGCCACTCTCTACGAGAGAGCCGGAAGAATAAAAGATAAAAAAGGATCGATAACTATGATACCGATATTAACTATGCCGGAAGATGATAAAACCCATCCCATACCAGACTTGACCGGTTATATTACCGAAGGGCAGATAATTTTATCAAGAGAATTGCACCATAAGGGAATTTATCCTCCTATCAATGTATTACCCTCTTTGTCTCGTTTAAAAGATAAAGGAATCGGGTTGGATAAAACGCGCGAAGACCATGCAAATGTTATGAATCAGCTTTTTGCTTCCTATGCAAGAGGTAAAGAAGCTAAAGAATTAGCAGTGATTTTGGGAGAAGCTGCACTAACAGAAATAGACAAGAAATATGTTAAGCTCTCGGATAATTTTGAGGAAGCTTTTGTTAAACAGGGCGAAGATGAAAACAGGACTATTGAAGAGAGTTTAGCTATAGGATGGAAACTGCTAACAATCATTCCAAAAGAAGAATTAAAAAGAATAAAAGATGAATTTATAGAAAAATATTTACCAACGGATATAACCATGGAGGACAAAAATATTAATGTTGTTAAAAGTTAATCCGAACCGAATGGAGTTATTGAGATTAAAAAAGAGACTGCTGGTTGCCAAGCGGGGATATAAACTATTAAAAGATAAGAGAGATGCTTTAATTCAAGTATTTGTTCGCTTAGCCAAGGAGAGTGACACTGTCAGGGTGGAATTGGAGGAAAATCTTCTAAAATGTTATACCTTTTTTTCCAATGCTTCAACTTTAATGAGTAAGCTGACTTTAGAAGAAACCTTAATGTTCCCCAAGGCAAAAAGTGAAACCGAAGTATCTTTTAAAAATATAATGAGTGTAAATGTCCCTCAATATGAATTCAAATGTGAGGGGAAATATTATTCATACAGTCTGGTTGATACTACCGCCGAATTGGACGGTGCTTTAAAAAAATATCATGATATTTTGCCTTTAATGTTAAAAGTAGCTGAATTAGACAAGGCAATAGCTCTTTTAGCCAATGAAATTGAAAAAACCAGGAGAAGGGTTAATGCATTAGAATATGTAATAATTCCGGATTTAGAAGAAACGATAGCATTTATTACTATGAAATTAGACGAAATGGCAAGATCGACCAATTCGGCAATTATGAGAATTAAAGATATTATAAGAGCATAAAAAAACTGTGTAAATTAAATGCACTTTTTTTTATTTATATCAAATTATTCTGTCGTTGCGAGAAGTGAAGTAAGCCTGCCCCCAGTAAAAGCAGGGGAAGCAATCCCAAGTCATTGTAATTTTATAAAAAAACGCTCTATTAAATATATAAATTTATTTTAAAAGGATAATAATGAAGATTGGAATAATTTCTGATATTCATAGTAATTCTGAAGCGTTAAACAGTGTTTTAGAAAATATTAAAGAAGTTGATGAATTCATTTGCTTGGGAGATATTGTTGGTTATGGCGCTGACCCCAATTATTGCGTCGAAAAGATAAAAGGTTTAAACTGTAGATGTATAGGCGGGAACCACGATTTTGCAATTACAGGAAAAGTAAATATAAATTATTTTAATTATGCTGCAAGGGTTGCAATCTTATGGACTTCTCTTCAATTAAAAAAAGAAAACTTCAATTTTTTATTAAATCTTAGAAAAAAGATTAAACTTAAAGATAATGTCTTTGCAGTTCATGGCAGTCCTCAAGATCCATTATTAGAATACATTTTGGATAAAGATACCGCAAGTTTTGTCTTCAGTAAATATAATTTTAAAATATATTTTATAGGACATTCTCATTTAGCAGGATGTTTTTCTTTCAATGAAGATAATAATAAAATAGATTATAATAATTTTAGCAATGGCGGCTATGTTGAAATTAGTAAGAATAAAAGGTATATTATTAATTGCGGGAGTGTTGGCCAACCCCGTGACGGTAATCCCCGGGCAAGTTACGGGATTTATGACTTAAAATATAATACAGTTAATATTTATCGCGTTTCTTACCCGATTAATTTAACTAAAGGCAAAATAATTAATGCAGGATTACCCGGGAGCTTGGCTGATAGGCTTAGCTATGGCAGATAGTGTTTTGTATGTGTGCCCGTGGCTCAATGGACAGAGCGGCGGCCTCCGGAGCCGTAGATTGGAGGTTCAAGTCCTCTCGGGCACACCATTTCTGTAGATTAGCCAATTCACCAATTCCCTAATTTACCAATTGGCTAATCGGTAAATTGGTAAATTATATATTTTGTATTTAAAACTAACAACTAATTTAATTGGGAAATAGGTAGATCAACTAGTTGGTTAATTGGGGAATTAGCCAATTGGTTAATTATCATATAAGTAAAGTTAGGATAAAATATATGTTCTATTATGTAGCAAGAGCTATAGGCTGGTTACTACTAAAAATATTTTGGCGAATGGAAGTAATAGGAGTTGAAAATATACCCGAAAGGGGAGGGGTGATAATTGCCTCAAATCATGTAAGCTATTTAGACCCAATTGTTTTAGGCGTATCGACCAAAAGAAAGATATATTTTATAGCTAAAAAAGAAGTTTTTAATAATATTTTTGGTAGTATTATTCTTAGAGGCTTAAATGCTTTTCCCGTAGACAGAAAAAAAGTTGATATGTTTGCTTTTAAAAAAACTATAAGTATTTTAGAAGGGGGAGGAGCATTAGGCATATTCCCTGAGGGAACACGTTCATTAAATGGCGAATTACAAGAATTAAAATCAGGGGTAGTAAAAATTGCTATGAAAGCAGGGGTACCAATCATACCGGTAGGAATTATCGGTACTCATAAAATATATCCTCACGGGAAAATATTTCCCACTCTATTTAAAAACAAAATAACTGTCTACTTCGGTGCTCCTCAGTACTTTGATAAACATAACATAAAGGATAAAACCTATCAAAAAGAAGCTTTGAACATAATAAGCCAGAAAATAAAGGAATTAACAGTAATAGACCATAACTAATAATTATAGTAACCGTTATAATATCATTAGAAATTAAATAGGATAAAGGAGTATTAATATGAAAAAATATTCTATATTTATTTTAATAATACTATTAACTTTTTTGTCTGTTAACGCGATGGCGGATACTAATTATATTACTATATTAACTTTTGGTGAATATGGTAATAGGGAAGGTGAGTTTAATTATCCTGTAGGTATTACCATAGATAAAAATAATAATTTATATATTACCGATTGGGAAAATGACCGCATACAAAAGTTTAATTCAGAAGGTCGGTTATTAAAAGTAATTCCCGGTAAAGATAGTGAACTAAAAATTGATGGTCCCGCCGGAATAGTCTTAGATCAAAACGAAAATATAATTGTGGTAGAACAATTTAATAATAGAATACATAAAATATCTCCTGAAGGAGAATCTTTGATTACCGTAGGAAAAGAAGGTAGTGGTCCGGGAGAATTTCTTAACCCCAGAGGTATTGCCATAGATAAAGACGACAATATCTATGTTGTTGATACTGGAAATAATAGAATACAAATATTTTCATCGGACTTTACCTATATTAAGCAATTCGGAAGAGAAGGTATGGGAGATGGTGAATTTTATTTTCCACGAGGAATTGCTCTTGACCAGGATGAAAATATCTATGTTGCCGATACTTTTCATAACCAGGTGCAAGTATTTAATAATGCGGGAAGATTTTTAAGAAAATTTGGAGAAGGAGGCGATGATATTGGTGAATTTAACGGCACCAGGTATATTGCTTTTGACTCCAAAGGGAATATATATGTAACTGATTATAAAAATAGTAAAGTGGTAAAATTTAATAAGGAAGAACAGTTTGAGCTGGAATTTGGAAATGAAACTGATGGAATCAGATTGAATTACCCCGAAGGAATTGCCATAGACGATAGAGATTATATTTTTGTGGTTGATGCCGGCAACAATAGGATTATAAAATTCTGTACGTCAAAAATTGTTATTCACACTAAATTGGGAAGCAAATATCTCGATGAACATAAATGGGGGGAGGCAATATCTGAATTTAAACAAGTTATTTCTTTAGATCCCTTAAATTTACCTGTCCGAGAAGCAATTGCCTTAGCTTATTATGAAAATGAAGAATGGGAAAAAGCAATAGAGGCTTATAACTATCTTCAAAAGGTCAATCCAGATGATCCAAAAATAAAATTAAAAATTATCGATTCTCAATTTAATTTAGCTGTAGATTATGAAAAAAATTCTCTTTTTAAA